>DASTOI010000643.1:0-5623 GCA_035762585.1 Myxococcota bacterium | reverse complement strand
GCCGATGACTTAGGGCGATGAACCGCGTGCCGAGGAACGACGCCGCCTTCGTCGAGTTTTTTCACCAACCGACGTTTCAACGCCGCTATCTCGGCTGGAGGGGCTCTCGGTGCTCAAGCGAATTCTCGGCTGGTTCTCGAGCGATCTCGCGATCGACCTCGGCACCGCCAACACGCTCGTGTACGCGGCTGGCAAGGGCATCGTCGTTTCGGAGCCGAGTGTCGTCGCGGTGATGAAGGACGGACGCGGCCCGGACAAAGTGAAGGCCGTCGGAGAAGAGGCGAAGGAGATGCTCGGCCGCACGCCCGGCAACATCGTCGCGGTGCGTCCGATGAAGGACGGCGTGATCGCCGACTTCGACGTCACGGCCGAGATGCTTCGCTACTTCATCAAGCGCGTGCACAATCGCTCGCTGCTTGTTAGGCCGCGCATCGTCGTCGCCGTTCCGTCGGGCATCACGCCGGTCGAGCAGCGCGCGGTGCGCGAGGCCGCGAAGTCCGCGGGCGCGAGCCAGGTGTTCCTGATCGAGGAGCCGATGGCGGCGGCGATCGGCGCGGGCCTACCTGTTACGGAGCCGTCGGGCAACATGGTCGTCGACGTCGGCGGCGGGACGACCGACGTCGCGGTGATCTCGCTCGCCGGCATCGTCTACTCGAACTCGACGCGCGTCGGCGGCGACAAGATGGACGATTCCATCATCAACTACGTGAAGCGGCGATACAACCTGCTGATCGGCGAGCGCACCGCGGAGGCGATCAAGATCACGATCGGCACCGCATATCCGACCAGCGAGCTGCGCACGATGGAGATCAAGGGCCGCGACCTGATCGCCGGCGTGCCGAAGACCCTCGAGATCAAGTCGGACGAGGTGCTCGAGGCGCTGCAGGAGCCGGTGAACGCGATCGTCGAGGCGGTGAAGGTCGCGCTCGAGCGCACGCCGCCGGAGCTCGCCGCCGACATCGTCGACAAGGGCATCGTGATGGTCGGCGGCGGCTCGCTGCTGCGGAACCTCGACGTGCTGCTGCGCGAGGCGACCGGCCTCCCCGTGATGGTCGCCGAGAGCCCGCTGACCGCAGTCTGCCTCGGCACCGGCGCCTGCCTCGACAACATCGACCTGCTGCACGAAGTCAGCATCCCGAGCTAGCAAGCGCCGCGGAGCGGCGCGCGCAGCGAGGCGGAGTCCTCGGAGCCGAGCGGAGTCGAACAGTGGCCTCCGCGTGCGTTGGACCCTCGGCGCGTGCTGTTCGCGCATCCCGAGTCGGTCTCCCAGCGCAGAACGCGCTCGCGGCCCGCCGGCTGCGTTGCGGCCGGCTCGGCGTATGACTCGATACGCCGTCGCCGGCCGACGCCTTGCCGGCGGGCCGCGATCGCGTTCTGCGTGCCGCTGCGCTGCGCTCTTGTTCGCTAACGCCGTCGCGCCGCTAAGTTGCGCGGGGTTTCGCTCCCGACGCCCCCCGCGTTGGGGAGGACATGGGCGACTTCTTCCGTCGGATCCGGCTTCCGCTCGCGTTCGCCGCGCTGGTTCTGCTGACGACCTTCTTCATGATCGGCGATCAGCGCGCCGCGCGCGGCGAGCGTGTGGACGCACCGTGGCCGCTCTCGGCGCTGCTCGAGGCGGCGGCTCCAATTCAGCGCGCGGTGCGTTGGCCGATCGAGCGCGTGCGCGAGGGGTGGGCCGAGTACATCGCGCTGGTCGACGTCGGCCGCGCCAACGACGCACTGCGCGGCCGGCTCGCCGCGCTCGAGGAGGAGAACCTGCAGCTGCGCGAGGCGCTCGTCGAAAGCGGAAACCTCCGTCGCGTCGCCGCGATGCGGCGCGAGTTCGAGAGTGAGCTGCTCCCCGCGCGCGTGATCGGACAAGACGTGTCGCCGTACTTCCGCTCGCTGCTGCTCGATCGCGGGCGCGATGATCGTGTGCTGTCCGGCATGCCGGTGGTGTCCGATCGCGGCCTCGTCGGCCTCGTCACCGCGACGACGCCGAACGCGTCGCGGGCAATGCTGCTCGTGGACCGGCGCGCGGCGGTCGATGCGGTGATCGAGCGCAGCCGCGCGCTCGGAATCGTGCGTGGCGCCGGCAGCGAGCTGCTCGAGTTCGCGTTCCTCGTTCGCGACGCGGACGTGAGAGTCGGCGACGCGGTCCTCACCTCGGGAATCGGCGGCGTGTATCCGAGGGGCCTCCGCGTCGGCGAGGTCGTGTCGGTGCAGGCGGACAAGGAAGATCTGGTCCACACCGCTCGCGTCGCGCCCGCGGTCGACTTCGGTCAGCTCGAGACCGCCTTCGTCTCTCTCGCGCGCGGGCCGTCGATGCGGCTGCTCTACGAGGGCGATGGCGACGCGCAGAGCGATGGCGGCGAGGCGCCGGCGCCGTGAGGGAGGCGCTCGTGCTTCTGCTCGCCGGCTCCGGTGCGCTCGCGCTGGAGAGCGCGCTGCTCGCACACGCGCCGGCCGCGTTCGTGCCCAGCTTCGCACTGCTGTTTCCGATGGCCGCGGCCCTCTTGTTGGGGCCGTTTGCCGGCCTTTGGGTCTGCGCAGCGCTCGGCTTCGGCGCCGACATGCTGTCGAGCGCGCTGTTCGGGCAGCACGCACTGCTGCGCCTGGTCGAGTTCGCGGCCGTGCGCGCGATCGCCGGGCAATTCGACCTCGTGCGCCCCGTGCCGTTCGCGCTGTTCGCGTTCGGCCTCGCGCTGGCCGACGCCGCCGGCTCCGCCGCGCTGATCCAATTCTTTCTCGGCTCGTTCGAGACCGATCTGCGCGCGCTGAGCGGGGTCGCGCTGCGAGGCGCCGCCACGGCAGTCGCGGCTCCGCTCGTGCTCAGCCTCGCGCGCCGCGTCGCTTCGCTCGGAGGCGAGCTCGACCCGCGCCGCGAGATGCGCCTCGAAACGAAGCGCCCGGTGTTGTGATGGCGCACCTGGCCGCGCCGACCGGCGCTTCGCTCGAGGGCCGCATCCGCTTCGTCGCGCTGCTCGTGCTGCTCGCGTTCGGCGGCTTCGTGGTGCGGCTGTTCCATCTGCAAGTCGTCGAGGGCGCGATGCTGCGCGAGCGCTCGCAGAAGAACTCCGTCCGCAAGCTGGATCTCGACGCGCCGCGCGGCGAGGTGCTCGACCGCGAGGGGCGCGTGATCGCCACTTGGCGCTCCTCGCGCGCGCTGCGCGTCGTGCCCAACGACCTCGTGAACCGCGAGCGCACCTTCGCCGCGCTGGGCCAGCTGCTCGGCGCGCGCGGCGCCGAGCTCGACGAGCGCTCGGGCCCCTCGCGCGGCCTCGCGCGCTTCCGGCCCGTCACGCTCGTGGAAGATCTCGACTGGGAGCGGCTCGCGCGCGTCGAATCGCACGGCTACGCGCTGCCGGGCGTCGAGACGTTCGAGCATCCGCGTCGCTTCTACCCGGGCGGACCGCTGGCGGCGCATTTGTTAGGGACGCTCGGCGAGATTCAGGCGGGCCAGCTCGCGCTCCCGGAGTTCGCCACCTACCGGCAGGGCGAAGTGATCGGCCAGAGCGGCCTCGAGGCGCGCTACGAGGCGCACCTGCGCGGCGAAGTCGGCGAGCGTCAAGTCGTCGTGGACGCGGCGGGCCGCGAGATCGAGGTGCTGCGCGAGGTTCCCCCCGGCCTCGGGGGCCGCATCGTGCTCGCGCTCGACAAGGACCTGCAGGAACAGGCGGAGGCCGGCTTCCGCGACGTGCCCGAGGGCGAGCCCCAGCGCATGGGCGCCGCGGTCGCGCTCGACGTCCGCAGCGGCGACGTGCTCGCGCTCGCCTCGTTCCCCACCTACGACCCGAACGTGTTCACGTCGCGCATCGACCGCGACACGTGGCGTGCGCTGACGGGCGACGAGTGGAGGCCGTTGCGCGACCGCGCGATCCAGAACCACTACCCGCCGGGCTCGACGCATAAGGCGGTGATGGCGGCCGCTGCGCTGCAGGAGGGCGTGGTCGACCTCGATACGCGCGTCTACTGCCCCGGTCATTACTACTTCGGCGGGCGTCGCTTCGGCTGCTGGAAGAAGGAAGGGCACGGCAGCGTGAACGTGATCCAGGCGCTGCAACGCTCCTGCGACGTGTTCTTCTACACGGTCGGCGTCCAGCTCGGCATCGACCGCATCGCGAAGCACGCTTCGAGCTTCGGGCTCGGCGATGTCACCGGCATCGATCTGCCCGGCGAGGCGCGCGGCGTCGTGCCGAGCACGGAGTGGAAGCAGCGCACGCTGCATGAGAAGTGGTACCCGGGCGAGACCGTCTCGGCGGCGATCGGCCAGAGTTACAACCTCTATACGCCGCTGCAGCTCGCGGTCGCGTATGCGGCGATCGCGAATGGCGGGCGCGTAATGAAGCCGCGCGTCGTGCTGCGGCTCGAAGGTCGCGCCGGCGAGGTGCTCGAGGAGTTCCCGCCGCAGCTGCGCGAGACGGCGACCGTCTCCGACGCGAATCTCGCGATCGTGCGCGAGGGCCTGACCGCGGTTGTCGAGGTTCCCGGAGGCACGGGCGCGCGCGCGAGGGTTCCGGGAGTTCGCGTCGCGGGAAAGACTGGAACCGTGCAGGTGGTGAGCCTCGATCGCGTGCGGGGGATGAAGGAGCTCGAGATTCCGATACGGCTCCGCGATCACGCGTGGTTCGTCGCGTTCGCGCCTGCCGATGCGCCCGAGATCGCGGTCGCGGTGTTCGTCGAGCACGGCCTGCACGGCTCGAGCGCCGCGGCGCCGATCGCGCAGCGCATTCTGGCGAAGTACTTCCAGAAAAGCGGCCGGAGCCCGATCCCGGCAGCGACGCCCGAACCGCCGCGCGCGAAGCCGGCACCGCCCGCGCCGATCGCAGTGCCGACTCAGCAAGCGCTCGCGCCGGCGGCGCCCCCGCAAGGCCCGCGACCGTGATCGCGATCGACCGGCGCTCGCTCCAGCATTTCGACTGGGGTCTGCTCGGGCTCGTCGTGCTCGTGCTCGCGATCGGCTTCGTGAACCTATTCAGCACGACCCAGCCGGCGCCGCCGCCGGCGATCGGTGTCGCGTCCGAGTTCAAGACCCAGCTGCTCGCGCTCGCGCTCGGCGGCGCCGGCTGGCTTGCCGCGCTCGCGATCGATTACCGGCGTCTCGAGCGCGCCGCGCCGTTCCTGTACCTGCTCGCGCTCGGTCTGGTGGGCGCGACCGTCGCATTCGGCGTCGAGATCCGCGGCAACAAGTCGTGGCTCGCGCTCGGGCCGGTCACGGTTCAGCCGGCGGAGTTCGCGAAGCTCGGCCTGGTCGTGATGCTGGCGCGTTACTTCCACCGGCATCCGCCGACCGAGATGCGCCGGCTGATCGACCTGATCGTGCCGGCGATCTTGCTGATGGCGCCTGTCGCGCTGATCGTGCTGCAGCGCGACACCGGCGTCGCTCTGCTGACCTTCGCGATCGGCGCGACCTTCTTCCTGTTCGTGGCCCTGCCGTGGCGCGTGTGGGCGTTCCTTGCCGCGCTCGCGGTCGCCGGCGCCGCCGGCGCCTGGCAGTACGGGCTGAAGGACTATCAGCGCGCGCGCGTGATCTCGTTCGTGAAGCCGGGCAGCGGCGACTCGCTCGGCGGCGATTATCAGGCGATTCAGTCGCGCATCGCGGTCGGCTCGGGCGGCCTCACCGGTCAGGGCTGGCTCGCGGGCC
>DASTOI010000642.1:0-4503 GCA_035762585.1 Myxococcota bacterium | reverse complement strand
GACGTGCCGAACGCGCCCGAGACGATCGGCCGCATCGCGCGCGCCGCGGCGCCGCGCATGCGCCAGCTGTTCGTCGAGGCGCAGGGCGCCGCGGCCGAGGATCAGGAGGTCTTCGAGCGCAAGCTCTACGTGATCCGCCGCGTCGCCGAGAGGGCGATCCTCGCCGAGCACGCGGGCAAGCACTTCTTCTACGTGCCGAGCTGCTCGAGCCGCACGCTCGTCTACACCGGCATGCTCGTGCCGCGGCAGATCCGCGGCTTCTTCCCCGACGTCGTCGATCCCGACTTCGCGTCCGCGCTGTGCCTCGTGCACTCGCGCTACAGCACGAACACGCTCGGCGCTTGGGATCTCGCCCATCCATTCCGATATCTCGCGCACAACGGCGAGATCAACACGATCAAGGGCAACCAGAACTGGATGCGCGCGCGCGAGGGCACGCTCGCGTCGAAAGCGTTCGGCGCCGATCTCCAGAAGCTGTTCCCGATCATGCGCGAGGGCGGGTCCGACTCGCAGCGCATGGACAACGTGCTCGAGTTCCTCGTGCGCACCGGCCGCGAGCTGCCCGAGGCGATCCTGATGATGATCCCGGAGGCGTGGGAGAACCGGGACGACATGGATCCCGATCTGCGCGCCTATTACGAGTTCCACTCGTTCCTGATGGAGCCGTATGACGGGCCGGCCGACATTGCGTTCAGCGACGGCCGCGTGATCGGCGCGGTGCTCGACCGCAACGGCCTGCGCCCCTCGCGTTACACGGTCACCAAGGACGGCCTCGTCGTGATGGCCTCCGAGGTGGGCGTGCTCGAGATCGCGCCCGAGAACGTGCTGCTGAAGGAGCGCTTGCACCCCGGCCGCATCTTCTGCGTCGATCTCGAGCAGGGCCGCATCCTCGACGACGGCGAGATCAAGCGGCGCTATGCAGCGAAGCATCCCTACCGCGAGTGGGTGGAGCGCAGCCGCGTGAAGCTCGCGCAGCTACCGGCGCCGAAGAGCGCGCCCGCCGCGATGAGCGACGACGAGCGCGCGCGCCTGCAACAGGTGTTCGGCTACACGAGCGAAGACCTGCGCTTGTTACTGGCCCCGATGGCGGCCGAGGGCAAATGGCCGATCGGCAGCATGGGCGAAGACGCCGCGCTCGCGTGCCTCTCCGATCGCGCGCAGATGCTCTATCGCTATTTCAAGCAGCTGTTCGCGCAGGTCTCGAACCCGCCGATGGATTCGATCAACGAGCGGCCGGTGATGGCGCTCTACTCGCCGCTCGGCGCGGAAGGGAACCTGCTCGAGGAGACGCCCGAGCATGCGCGCATGGTGCGCATCGAGCACCCGGTCATTACGGACGAGGAGCTCGAGAAGCTGCGCGAGATCGATCGGCCCGGCCTCGCGAGCACGACGCTCTCGTGCCTGTTCAAGACGAGCGAGGGCGGCGCGGGCCTGCGCAGCGCGCTCGATCGGCTCTGCGCGGAGGCGGAGCGCGCGGTGCGCGGCGGCGCGAGCATCCTGATCCTCTCGGATCGCGGCGTCACGCACGAGCTCGCGCCGATTCCGATGCTGCTCGCGACCGGTGCCGTGCACCATCACCTGATCCGCACGACGCTGCGCACGCGCTGCGGGATCGTCTGCGAGACCGGCGAGGCGCGCGAGGTCGCGCAGCTCGCGCTGCTGATCGGCTACGGCGCCGGCGCGATCAACCCGTACCTCGCGTTCGAGTCGCTCGACGAGATCGCGCGCGACGGCACCTACCTGCCCGAGGCGATCGACTCGGCCACCGCGCGCAAGAACTTCGTGAAGGCGTGCGACAAGGGGCTGCTGAAGACGTTCGCGAAGATGGGCATCTCGACGCTCTACTCGTATCGCGGCGCGCAGATCTTCGAGGCGGTCGGGCTCGACCGTGAGCTCGTCGCGCGCTGCTTCGCGGGCACCGCGTCGCGCGTCTCGGGCGTCGGCTACGACGTGCTCGCGAAGGAAGCCGAGCTGAAGCACGCGCGGGCGTTCCCGGGCGAGAGCTTCGTCTATCCCGAGCTCGATCCGGGCGGCCTCTATCAATGGCGCACGCGCGGCGAGCGCCACACGTTCAACCCCGACACGGTCTCGCTGCTGCAGATAGCGGTGCAGCGCGGCAGCTACGACGATTACAAGGCGTTCTCGCGCGCCGCGGACGGCGACGCCGAGAGCGCGACGACGCTGCGCGGGTTGTTCCGCCTCGAGTCCAAGCGCCCGCCGGTTCCGCTCGCGGAGGTCGAACCGGCGTCCGAGATCGTGAAGCGCTTCTGCACCGGCGCGATGTCGTACGGCTCGATTTCGCTCGAGGCGCACCAGACGCTCGCGGTCGCAATGAACCGCCTCGGCGGCAAGAGCAACACCGGCGAGGGCGGAGAGGATCCGGACCGCTTCACGCCCGATCCGAACGGCGATCTGCGTCGCAGCGCGATCAAGCAGGTCGCGTCCGGCCGCTTCGGCGTCACGAGCTGGTACCTGGTCAACGCCGACGAGCTGCAGATCAAGATGGCGCAGGGCGCGAAGCCTGGAGAAGGCGGCGAGCTGCCGGGCCACAAGGTGAACGAGACGATCGCGCGCGTGCGGCACTCGACACCGGGCGTCGGCCTGATCTCGCCGCCGCCGCACCACGACATCTACTCGATCGAGGATCTCGCACAGCTGATCTACGACCTGAAGAACGCGAACCGGAAGGCGCGCGTCTCGGTGAAGCTGGTGTCGGTCTCGGGCGTCGGCACGATTGCGGCCGGCGTGTCGAAGGGCCGCGCCGACGGCGTATTGATCAGCGGCCACGACGGCGGCACCGGCGCCTCGCCGCTCGCGTCGATCAAGTACGCGGGCCTGCCGTGGGAGATCGGGCTCGCGGAGACGCAGCAGACACTGGTGCTGAACGACCTGCGCGGGCGCATCCGCGTGCAGACCGACGGCGGACTGAAGACCGGCCGCGACGTCGCGATCGCCGCGTTGTTAGGGGCGGACGAGTTCGGCTTCGCGACCGCGCCGCTCGTCGCGATGGGCTGCATCCTGATGCGCGTCTGCCACCTGAACACCTGTCCGGTCGGCGTCGCGACGCAGGATCCGGTGCTCCGCAGGCGCTTCGCGGGCACGCCCGAGAGCGTCGTGCGGTATCTGATGTTCATTGCCGAGGAAACGCGCGAGTACATGGCGAAGCTCGGCTTCCGCACGCTGGCCGAGATGGTCGGACACGTGGAGTGCCTCGATTCCGAGCGCGCGCTCAATCACTGGAAGATGAAGGGACTCGACTTCAGCGAGCTGTTCCACAAGCCCGACGTGCCGCACGCGATCTCGAACGTGACGCGCCAGAACCTGATCGACGACCTCGAGGACGTCGCGGACGTCGAGTTGCTGCGCCTCGCGGCGCCGGCGCTCGAGCGCGGACAGCGCGTCGTGATCGAGCGCGCGATCCACAACACGGACCGCACGCTCGGCACGATCCTCGGGTCCGAGGTTTCGCGGCGTTACGGCGAGGCCGGCCTGCCCGAGGACACGATCACGCTGAAGCTCACCGGCAGCGCAGGCCAGAGCCTCGGCGCGTTCTGCACGAACGGCCTCACCTTCGAGGTCGAGGGCGAGACGAACGATTATGCCGGCAAGGGCCTGTGCGGCGCGAAGATCATCGTGAAGGCGCCGCGCAAAGCGACCTTCGAGCCCTCCGAGAACATCATCACCGGCAACGTAGTGCTCTACGGCGCGACCAGCGGCGAGGCCTACTTCCAAGGCGTCGCCGGCGAGCGCTTCTGCGTGCGCAACAGCGGCGCAACGGCGGTGGTCGAAGGCGTCGGCGATCACGGCTGCGAGTACATGACCGGCGGCGTCGCCGTCGTGCTCGGCAAGACCGGCCGCAACTTCGCCGCGGGCATGAGCGGCGGCATCGCGTACGTGCTCGACGAGGACGGCTCGTTCTCGGCGCGCGTGAACCCCGAGACCGTCGATCTCGATCCGATGACCGACGAGGACTTCGAGAGCGTGCGCCGGCTCGTGCGGCGGCACCGCGATTACACGCGCAGCCGCAAGGCCGACGAGGTGTTACGGAAGTGGGACGCGAACGCCCCGAAGTTCGTGAAGGTGTTCCCGAAGGACTACAAGCGGGCGCTCTCGGATCGCATCGCCTCCGGGAGCGGAAATGGCTGACCCGCGCGGCTTCCTGAAGTTCGGGCGCGAGAAAACGCCCTACCGCGCGGTCGCCGAGCGCTCGCGCGACTGGCGCTGCGTGCAGGCGGACTTCCCGCGCGAGAAGACGAAGCAGCAGGCGGCGCGCTGCATGGACTGCGGCATTCCATTCTGCAACAACGGCTGCCCGCTCGGGAACATCATCCCCGACTTCAACGACCTCGTGTTCCGCGACAAGTGGGAAGACGCGCTCTCGCGGCTCCACTCCACCAACAACTTCCCCGAGTTCACCGGCATGGTGTGCCCGGCGCCCTGCGAGCAGGCGTGCGTGCTCGGGATCAATCAGGAGCCCGTCGCGATCAAGCAGGTCGAGTGGGA
>DASTOI010000641.1:0-3198 GCA_035762585.1 Myxococcota bacterium | reverse complement strand
CGCAGCGCGTCCCAGAACGCGAGCGCGCCCTTCGCGAACGCGCTCACGAACACCGTCGCGAGCGGGAGCACGAGCAGCAGCGCCGCGAACAGCAGCGCGAACGCGATCAGCGCGATGCGCACCGCGCGCGGCTCGCTGGTCGCGCGCGAGGCCGGCGCGCGCAGCGGCCGGAAGACGGCGGTCCAGTCGGCGGCGCTCACGCGTGGGCCTCCGCGGCGCCGCGCGAGCCGACGCGCCGCTGCAGCGCGTTCATCGCGAGCAGCAGCGAGAACGACGCGACGAGCATCACGACGGCGATCGCAGTCGCGCCGACGTAGTCGTACTGCTCGAGCTGCGTGACGATCAGCAGCGGAGCGATCTCCGTCTCGTAGGGCATGTTGCCCGAGATGAAGACGACCGAGCCGTACTCGCCGATGCCGCGCGCGAACGCCATCGCGAAGCCGGTCGCGATCGCGGGCCAGAGCGCCGGCAAGAGCACGCTGCGGAAGGTGCGCCAGCGGCCGGCGCCGAGCGTCGCCGCGGCCTCCTCCCACTCCTTGTCCAGATCGGCCAGCACCGGCTGCACCGTGCGCACGACGAACGGCAGCCCGATGAACGCGAGCGCCACCGCGATGCCGAGCTTGGTGTACGCAACCTCCACGCCGAGCTTCGCGAGCTGCGCGCCGACGAGACCGCTCTGCGCGAGCAGCGCGGTCAGCGTGATGCCGGCGACCGCGGTCGGCAGCGCGAACGGCAGATCGACCAGCGCATCGAGCGCTTCGCGACCCGGGAAGCGATACCGGACGAGCACCCATGCGAGCAGCGGACCGAACAGCGCGTTGAACCCGGCCGCTGCGAGCGACGCGCCGAACGAGACCTGATAAGCCGCGAGCGCGCGCTCGGAGAACGCTGCCGCGAAGAACTCGCTCGGCGTCGCGCTCGCGGCCTTCACGACCAGCGCCGTCAGCGGCAGCAGCACGACCAGCCCCAGGTAGGTCGCCGCGAACCCGAGCGAGAGGCCGAAGCCGGGGAGCACCCTGCGCTTCCTTCGTACCGCCATGGCTAGCGCCGCGCCTGCGCCTGGATCTGGTCGAAGACGCCGCCTTCGTTGAAGAAGCGCGCCTGCGCCTTCGCCCAGCCGCCGAACTTCTCGCTGATCGTGAACAGCTTCAGCTTCGGGAAGTCCGCCGCGTGCTTCGCAGCGACCCCCGCATCGGACGGGCGGTAGTGGTGGCGCGCGATCACCTCCTGCGCCTCGGGCGAGTAGAGGTACTTCAGGTACTCCGTCGCGACCGCGGTCGTGCCCTTTCGGCGCGCGACGACGTCGACGAGCGCGACGGGCGGCTCGGCGAGGATGCTGCCCGAGGGCACCACGACCTCGAACGCGCCCGCACCGAGCGAATCGCGCGCGAGCAGCGCCTCGTTCTCCCACGCGATCAGCACGTCGCCGAGCCGGCGCTCGGCGAACGTCGTCGTGGCGCCGCGCGCGCCCGTGTCCATCACGGGCACGTTGCGGAAGATGCTCGCGAGCAGCTCGCGCGCCTTCGCCTCGTCGCCCGCGTACTTGTCGAGCGCCCAACTCCAGGCCGCGAGAAAGTTCCAGCGCGCGCCGCCGGAGGTCTTCGGGTTCGGCGTGATCACGACCACGCCCGGGCGCGCGAGATCGTCCCAGTCGCGGATCTTCTTCGGGTTTCCCTTTCGCACCAGCAGCACGATCGTCGAGGTGTACGGGCACGAGTTGTTGGGGAGACGCTTCTGCCACGCCTTCGGCAACAGGTTTCCGCGCGTCGCGAGCGCATCGATGTCGCCGGAGAGCGCGAGCGTCACCACGTCCGCCTCGAGGCCGTCGATCACGGCGCGGCCCTGCTTGCCCGAGCCGCCGTGCGACTGGCGCACGACGACGTCGTCGCCGCCCTTCTTCTTCCAGTGCTTCGCGAACAGCGCGTTGTAGTCCTCGTAGAGCTCGCGCGTCGGGTCGTAGGAGACGTTGAGCAGCGAGACCTCGCCAGCGGCGCCGAGCGGTGCGAGCAGCAGCAGCGCGGCCAGGGTCATCAGGGTGCGGAGCGAACGCATCGTCATTCCTCGCGATGGAGTGAGGGCTAGTAGGAGAGCTGGAAGCGCGTCAGCAGCAGGCTCTCGTCGGGGCGGTCGGTCCCAGACACCGCGCCGCCGTCTTCGAACTCGGTGCGCTCGTAGTTCAGCGCCAGCTTCACGAACGGGTTCAGGTACCAGTTGAGGCCGACCGTCCAGGCGTCGGCCTGAGAAGCCGAGCTCGTGAGCGACGCGAAGCCGCCGGCGAACACGTCGTCGTCCACCTCCAGGCGGTGGAAGCGTGCGGCCAGCTCGAACGCGCCCCAGGTTCCCTCGCCCGGCCTCAGCGGATTGCGCGGCGTGATGCCGCGGTAGCTCGCCGACTCACCCGTGAGGACCCAGCTGGCTGCGACCTGCCACGCGCGCGCCTCGGCCTCGCCCGAGCCGCTCGGCCCGGTGACGTCGATCTGCGAGCGCGTCCACTCGAACATCGATCCGAACGGACCCCAGTAATAACTGGCTTGCGGGCCGAGGCGCAGCCGCTCGCCGTCCTCCACCACGCCCGTCGCAAAGCGGAAGAAGACGTCCTGCCCATTCGTGCGATAGCCGGGCGTGACCGCACGTTCCTGCTCGCCGTAGCTCGCGGCGAAGCCGAGCCCGAGGCCCTGGAGCGGCGCCCATCCGGTTTCGAGGAATGGCTGCGCGAACACGCGCGCCACGACGTCCTTCCCGTCGTCCGAGTCGACTGGCGAGCTGGCGCCGTCGGGCACGCCGTTCATCGCGGCGAGCTGGTATTGGACGACGCCCTCGTGGAAGTCGCCGTGGAACATCACGCCGAGATCGCGGTTCGGCGCGAGCTGCGTCGGGAAGCCACGCTCGATGAAGGTGAGCGCGGTCGCAGACTGGAGCCGCTCGAGACTGAACGGCGACTTGAACTGGCCCGCCTGCAGCTGCGCGATCGGCCAGTAGCGGAGGTTCACGTACGCGTCCTGCAGCGTGAGCGCGGCGCCGCCGAAATCGGGCATCACGCGGAAATCGAAGTAGCGGGAGATGGTGCCCTCGACGATCGGACGCGCGCGGCGGAGGATCATTCCAGTCGTGGCCAGGCTGGCGTCGTCCCCGGGGTAGACTCGAGTATCTGCCTGGATATAGCCGCCGATGCGCACCCGCCAGTTGTCGTCGGCGGAG
>DASTOI010000640.1:0-2310 GCA_035762585.1 Myxococcota bacterium | reverse complement strand
TGTTCTGGACGAAGCGCGCCTCCACCCACGACAAGGGGGCGGTCTTCTCCGAGGGCCTGCTCTGGTACGTCGCGATCCACACCCTCGTGTGGACGCTGGCGACGCTCGGCATCTGGCCCGAGCGCTCGCATCCGGCCTACGTCCCGCTCTACCTGATCGGAACGGGCTTCGTCGCGCCATTCGCGGTCGCGTCGGTGTTCGCGATGGGCCAGTCGATGATGGCCGACTGCGCCGATGCGGATGAGCTCGCGACCGGTCGCCGCCGCGAAGGCGTCTACTTCGGCGCCGCGTCGCTCGCGCTCAAGCTCACGTACGGCGGCGGCGCGTGGCTGGCCGGCGTGCTCGTCGATGTCGTCGGCATTCGAGGCATCCACTCGATCGCTCAGGTGACGCCCGACATGCGGCTCCATCTCGGGCTCGCGATGAACCTCTCGGTGCTCGTGCTGATCGGCCTCTCGTGGCTCGTGTTCCGCCAATACGACCTGACACGGGCGCGTGTCAGCGAGATCCAAGCCGCGCTGTCGGCAAAGCGAAGCGCTTAGGACTCCGGCAGCAGCTTCGCGACAAGCGCGAGCGTGTTCTCGCCGAGCGCGAGGCGCACCTCGTCGGGCGTGAAGCCCTCGGCGAAGAGCGCCTCCACGAGCAGCGCGGTCTCGCTCGCGTCGAACGCGGTCGTGACGGCGCCGTCGAAGTCGCTGCCGAGCGCGACGTGCTCGATCCCGACCAGGTCGCGCACGTGGCGCATCGCGCGCGCGACCGCGCGCGGCGCGGTGTCGCAGACCGCGCCCTCGAACGCGCCGATCCCGATCACCCCGCCGTTCGCGGCGATGCCGCGGATCTCGCCGTCGCTGAGATTGCGCGGTCCCGGGCAGGTGGCCTGCACCCCGGTGTGCGAGACGACGACCGGGCGCTTCGCGAGCGCGAGCACGTCCCGGATCGTCGCGGGCGATGCGTGCGCGAGGTCCGCGATCATGCCGAGCGCCTCGATGCGCGCGAGCGCCTCACGGCCGTGCTCGGTGAGGCCGTGCTTCTCTTCGCCCGCGGACGAGCCCGCGAACGCGTTGTCGAAGAAGTGCGCGAAACCGGCCATCCGAAAGCCTGCCGCGTGGAGCTCGTCGAGCGATTCGACGCGGCCGTCGAGCGCGTGCATGCCCTCGAGCCCGAGGAAGCCGGCGCTGCGCTGCGGGTCCTCGGCATGGCGCGCGAGGTGCTGCGCGAGATCGCCCTTCGTCGCGATCAGTGTGAGTCTCCCCTCCGACTCGGCAGCAGCCTCCCGTAACACCTCGGCCTGATGCAGCGCGCGCGCGAGCCGGCTCGTGTAGGTGCGCGGCGCCCAGCCGCTCGCGATCGCAAGCGGCGTGTTCATGTCGAAGGTCTCCGCGGAGTTGCGCTCGAAGTTGAGCCCGAACGGCGACTGCGTCGGGACGCCGAACACCTGCAGCACGATGCGGCCTTCGATCAGGCGCGGCAGATCGACCTGGCCGGCCGCGCCGCCGCCGATCAGGTCGCGCGGCCAGAGCAGCGGGTCGGCGTGCAGGTCGGCGATGCGCAGCTCGGCGTGCAGCCGCCGCGCGGCATCCGAGATCGCGAACGGATCCGCCGGGCGCGCAACCTGGTTCATGCTGCGGTCTGCGATGCGCGGCAGCGCGCAGAAGCCGGCGACGAGGACGAGCGCGACGCCGAGCGCGAGCTTCTTGGCGAGCGTCATGGGCGCGGCGAGGCCTCCGGGATGAAGCGCGCGAGCTCGGCGGAGAGCAGCCGCAGCTCCGCGCGCAGGCGATGCGGGAGGCGCGGCCCGAGCGCCGCGATCACGGTCTCGTAGTACCAGCGGATCTGGCGCGGCGTCCCCGAGAAGCGGCGCAGCGTGCGCACGCCGTTCGCCGCGACGTCGTCGACGAGCGCGCGCAGGTTGTCGAGCTTGTCGCACGCCGCGACCAGCCGCGTGCGCGCGGAGACGCGCGCGAGATGCGCGATGTAGGCGCGCTTGCGCTTCAGCCAGGGCGACTTGTTACGGGCCGTGTCGCCCTCGAGCACGTCGCTGAGCGCGCGCACGATGCGCGCGACGTCGGCGCCGAAGCGCGCGCGCAGCTCCGCCTCGCTGACGTCGCAGTCCTCGATCGTGTCGTGCAGCAGCCCGGCCGCGGCCTGGCCCGCGTCGCCGCCGTGCTCGAGGACGAGCCCGCACACGCGAATCACGTGGCTCACGTACGGGATCTTCGTGCCTTTGCGCGTCTGCGTGCCGTGCGCCTCGAGCGCGAACGCGAGCGCGTCGGCGATCAATGCGCGGTCGCTGGCCTTCATCACCGCGCG
>DASTOI010000639.1:0-5098 GCA_035762585.1 Myxococcota bacterium | reverse complement strand
GACGCGCGCACGCTGCTCGCCGCCGCGCGCGACTACGCGGACAGCGGCTGCTCCGCCGCGCGCCGCCGCCTCGAAACCTGCGCCGCGTGCGAAGCGCCCGAGCAGAAGCCGCTGCGCGATCTGCTGCTCGCATACTGCGCCGAGCGAGATTCAGCGAGCGAGGGGCGCGCGCTCTACGAGGCAATCATCACGAATCATCCGAACACCGAAGCGGCGGTGACCGCGATCATGCGCGTGCGGCAGATCGATGCGGCCGAGCTGCCGCCTGCGAACGGGTCCAGCGGCGCGAAGCCGAAGGCGATCGATCGCCCCGGCCCCGCGTACCCGACCCTCGCCGAAGCCGCGCGGATCGAAGGAAAGGTGCGCCTGCGCTTCGACGTCCGCGACGACGGCCGCGTCGCGAACGCGCGCGTGCTCGAATCGACGCCGCCGCTGATCTTCGACGCGGTCGCGCTCTACGCGGTCGCCGAGTGGAAGTTCGAGCCGGGCGCGCCAGCCGAGGCCCAACAAGTCGTGCTGCGCTTCGACCTGCCGGACGAGGCCGCGGCGACGCCCGCGGAGGCGGCGCAATGAGCAGCGGAGAAGCCAAGCGCGTTCCCGGCGCGTGCCTGTGCGGCGGCGTGCGCTTCACGATCGCGCTGCCGACGCTCTTCTGCGCGCACTGTCACTGCTCGATGTGCCGCCGCAACCACGGCGCCGCGTACGTCACCTGGGTCGCAGCGGCGCCCGAGCGGCTCACGCTCGACGCCGGCGCGGAGCTGCTCACGCGCTACGCGTCGTCGGAGCACGGCTCGCGGACGTTTTGCTCGCGCTGCGGCACGTCGCTCTTCTGCGAGAACGAAGCCCACCCCGAGCGCGTCGACATCCCGCTCGCGAACTTGTCAGGGCCGATCGACCGCGCGCCAGCGGTCCACACGTTCTTCGACGACCGCGCCGAGTGGACCGAAGTGCGCGACGAGCTCCCGAAGCTCGGCGGCAAGACCGGGCTCGAGCCCACGAAGTAGCACCGACGCGAGCGCTACGCGCCTTCTGCGAAGTAGCGCTCCTGGAGCTCCTCGGGCGTTCGCTTGGCGGCCGCGCAGATCGCATCGCAGTCGCGGCCAGGCATCAGGTCCGCGGCCTCGAGGCGCACCTGGAGCAGGCGCGCAGTCGCGTAGGTGGGGCGCGAGATGTCGAGCAGACGCTTGCGCGTCTCACCGGTCGCGGGATCGAGCATCGCGGAGAGCGGCACGTAGACGATCGCGTGCTCTTGGCGCGTGATCATCACGCCGCTCGCGCCGCCGAGCAGCGCGGCCGCGGCGCCGGCGCCGAGATCGCGCGTGTACTCGATGTCGAACGCGTTCGGCGCCGCGCAACGCAGCTCGTAGCCGACGTCCTTCGCCACGACCGGGATGCGCACGCCCAGCTCCGCGAGGCCGGCGCGCGCGCGCTTGGCGAGCAGGTCGCCGAGCGGGAGAGCCGAGTGCCTCGGGCGATTCAGCTCGTCGCGCTCGATCTCACTGGGCAGGTCGTCATCGGGTAGCCGAGCGCCGATGCCTTCGGCGACCACCGCGACGCCGTGGGAGCGCCCGAGCGCAAAGCGCTTCAGCATCGCGCCCTCGATCACGCGCGCGACCGCGTCGAGCCGCACTGGGCCGCTCGGAAACTCCTCGGGCACGAGCGCGAGCGTCGCGCCCGCCGACTTCGCGGCGCCGAGCGCGAGGTGGCCCGCGTCGCGGCCCATCATCACGACCACGTACCAGCGCGACGTCGTGCGGGCGTCCTCCAACAAGTGCGCGACGACGCGCGCGCCTTCCTCGCGCGCGGTCTCGAAGCCGAAGGTCGGGGCGCCCGCCGGCAGCGGCAGATCGTTGTCGATCGTCTTCGGCACGTGCGCAAGCGCGAAACGGCCGCGCGCCGCTTCGAACAGCTGGCGTGCGACATGCACGGTGCCGTCGCCGCCGATCGTGATCAGGTGGTCGACGCCGAGCGTCTGCAGCGAGCCGAGCGTGCCCCCCAGCGCCGCCTCGCTCGCGAGCGGATTCGTGCGCGAGGTCTGCAGGATCGAGCCGCCGAGCAGGTGGATGCGCGAGACGTCCTCGATCTGGAGCTCGCGCACCTCGCGCAGATCGCCGCTGATCAGCGGCGCGAACCCGTGCGGGATGCCGAGCACGCGCGCGCCTCGCCGCCGCGCATAGATCGTCGCCGCGCCGATCACGCCATTGATCCCGGGCGCCGGCCCGCCGCCGACCAACAATGCGAGCGTCGTCATCGCGTCTCCTTGATTCCCGCCCGTGACGCTGCGATGACTACCCGCCCACGATCGAAACGCCACGGCCGCGGGGCCCCCCAGCTCAGGTATCGCTACGAAAGGCACGCATGGCTCGCCCGCGCCGGGGACGCAAGCACGTGATCGCGATGGTCGGGCTGCCGGCGCGCGGGAAATCGTTCACCGCGCGCAAGCTGGCCGGCTACCTGTCGTGGCTGGGCTACCCGACCGAGGTGTTCAACGTGGGCCAGCGCCGGCGCACGCAGCTCGGGCCCGGCCAGAGCCACGAATTCTTCGATCCCAATAACAAGGACGCCGTCGCCCAGCGGCGCGCGCTCGCGGATGCGGTACTGGGCGAGGCGTTCGACTACCTGCGCGGCGCCGGGCGCGTCGCGATCTTCGACGCGACCAACACCACGCGCGAGCAGCGCGATGCGATCCGCGCGCGCGCCGATGCCGAAGACCGCGATCTGCTCTTCGTCGAGCTGGTCAACAACGAGCCCGAGGTGATCGAGGCCAATCTGCGCGACGCCAAGCTCGGCTCGCCGGACTACGCGGGCGTCGCCGAGCCGCAAGCGCTCGCCGACTTCCGCGCCCGCATCGGCCATTACGCGAGCATCTACGAAACGCTCGGCGAGGACGAGGGCGCGTTCCTCCGCCACGTCGATCGCGGACGCCAGGTCGTCATCCACGAGGTCTACGGCTACGTGCAGGGCCGCATCGTGTTCTTCTTGACGAACCTGCAGGTGACGCGGCGCCCGGTCTGGATCACGCGCCACGGCGAGAGCGAGTGGAACGTGCTCGGCCGCATCGGCGGCGATCCGCCGCTCTCGCCGCTTGGCCACGCCTACGCGCAGAACCTCGCCGCGCACGTGCACGAGCACTTCGGCGCCGCGAGCGATCTGGACGTGTGGACGAGCACGCTGCTGCGCACGAAGCAGACCGCCGAGCCGCTCGGCATCGCGGTCGGCGAGTGGCGCGCGCTCGACGAGATCAACGCCGGCGAATGTGACGGGATGACCTACGCCGAGATCGAGGCGTCGATGCCGCACGAGTTCGCCGCGAGAAAGCGCGACAAGCTCGCGTATCGCTATCCGCGCGGAGAGAGTTATCAGGATGTGATCCAGCGGCTCGACCGCGTGATCATCGAGCTCGAGCGCTATCGCACCCCCGTGCTGGTGATCGCCCACCGCGCGGTGCTGCGCGCGCTCTACGCCTACTTCCAGCAGCTGCCGCGCGGCGACGTCCCGCATCTCGAGATGCCGCTGCACACCGTGATCAAGCTGACGCCGACCGCTTACGGCTGCCTCGAGGAGCGCATCTGGCTCGAGCCGCGCGCGAGCCGCGAGCTGAGGGAAATTCCGTGACCGCCGCATCGCCGCTCGCCGCGCTTCCGCGCCGCCGCATCTTCGTCGCCTCCTCGCTCGCGCTGTTCACCGCCGGGCTCTCGTTCTCGCTGCGCGCGGCAGCCATTGCGGGCATCGAGGCCGAGATCCTGCGCGCGTTCGATCCGCTGCACTCCGGCGAGCGCGCCGGCGCGCTGCTCGGCATCGCGTCGCTCGGCTTCGCGGCGACGCTCGCGCTCGCGACCGCCGCGCTCGACCGCATCGGCATGGGCCGCGCGCTCGTGCTCGCGGGCTCGCTGTTCGCGCTCGGCACCGCCGTCGCGATCGCCGCTCCCACGCTCGCGGACGGCGCCGACGTGCACCAGACGCTGCGAATCGGCTTCTTGCTCTGCGGCCTCGGCTGGGGGTTCATGGAGGCATCGATCAACCCGCTCACGGCGACGCTCTACCCGGAGGACGCGACGGCGCGCCTGAACGTGCTGCACGCGTGGTGGCCCGCGGGCGTCATCACCGGCGGCCTGATCGGAATCGCCGCGGGGCGCTGGCAGCTCGCGTGGCAGGCACAGCTCGCCGCGACGTTCGTGCCGGCGCTCGCAACGGTCGCGCTCTGCGCCGGCGTCGCGTTTCCGCGCACCGCGCGCGCCGCCGCGGGCGTCGCGTGGGGCGAGATGTTCCGCGAGCTGCTGCGGCGGCCGCTCTACTTCGTGTGGCTCGCGTGCATGTTCCTGACCGCCGCGAGCGAGCTCGCGCCCGGACAGTGGATCGATCTCACGCTGACGCGCACGGTCGGCATGCGCGGCATCTGGCTGCTCGTCTACGTGAGCGGAATGATGTTCGTGCTGCGCCACTTCGCCGGGCCGATCGCGCACCGGCTCTCGAACGTCGGGATGTTATGGGGCTCGGTCGTGCTCGCGACGGCGGGCCTGTTCCTGCTGCCGCGCGCCGACAGCCCGCTGACCGGCCTCGCGGCCGCGACGATCTGGGGCCTCGGCGTCTGCTTCCTGTGGCCGACGATGCTCGCGAACGTCGCGCAGCGCTATCCGCGCGGCGGCGAGCTCGCGATCGGCGGGCTCGCGGTCGCGGGCGCGCTCGCGATCGAGCTCGTGCTGCCGCGGCTCGGCGCGATCTTCGATCGCGAACGGATTGCGCTTGCCGGCGGCGCCGACGCTTTCGCCGCGCTCGGCGACGCGCAGCGCTTCGCGATCGAGAGAGCCGCTGCGCAGACGTCGTTCGAGACGCTGGCGCTCTTGCCGGCGTGCTTGATCGTGGTGTTCGGCGCGATCTGGCTGTGGGATCGGCGGGTCGCGTCGCGCGCCGCGGAGGTCGTTCGGGGCTAACGCCGCTTCGAATGCGCGGCTTCGTCTCGGAACCTTCGTTGCGTGACGCCGCCGCGGTCCGGCGGGGGCTCGCTCCGCTCACCCGCGTGACCGCGCTGGATTGTGGCATGCGCCATTCGGGGATTCTGGCGCGCTGCGCTTCTAGTTTGAGCGCGGTCACGCCTGGG
>DASTOI010000638.1:0-3676 GCA_035762585.1 Myxococcota bacterium | reverse complement strand
CAGAATCCGTGGTGAACCGGTACCCGATGCCGCCGCGTCCCGCCCAAGCGTCGATATTGGATTGCTTGTTGTCGATCAACAACGCCCGAGCGTTCGGGCAGACGATCGAAATGCGCCGGAGTGCGATCTCGCAAAGCGCACCTTTGTCGATGGTCTTCTCTTCTGCGGACACCACGATCGCGTCGGTGACCTCGTCGAAGGCGAGGTGCTTGGCCATCGCCCGAAACTGCGCGGGGTTCACCGTGACGATGGCCTGTGGCAGATGACGCGCCCTGAAGAAGGCGTACGTAAACGGAAAGAACTCGAAGAGGTCGGCTCGCGACAAGTGCGCGTGGATCTCGTCCGCGCTCAACGTCATGCGTTCGGCGAGCCTTGACGCAACCTCACGAGTGTCGAGATCGCCTCGGCTCCAGGCAGCGCCGATCCCGTCCGGCTCGTCGAATGAACGGTAGACCTCCATCCATTCCGGACTGGTTCGCCACATGGAAAGCTCGTCGCAGAGGGTGTCGCCGAAGTCCCAGAGCAGGCATTGAACGCGCATCGCCCGACTCTCAGGCTCGCCGAGACCATTGGGCCCAGGCACGGCTCTCCGCGCGCTCTACGCTGCGACCGGCGGAACCCATGGCCGATCCGGCCGCGCGACCTTGTAGAGCTTCGCGGCGTTCTCCCAGAGCAGCTTGTTACGGACGCTCTGTGGCTGGCCGCGCAGGCCGGCGTCGATCTTCTCGCGCACGTTGCCGTAGAGGCACACCGGGTGCGGGTAGTCCGTCTCGAACAGCACGTTGTCGGCGCCGATCACGTCGAGCAGCTTCTGCGGCGCGTGCTCCTCGTAGAAGTAACAGCCGTAGACCTGCCGCTTGAAGTACTCGCTCGGCTTCATCGTGAACTCGGGCCGCTGCTTGCGCACCTGCGAGTAGCCGAACGTGTAGTCGCACGATTCCAAGATGAATGGGATGAAGCCGATCCCGCTCTCGACGGAGATCACCTTCACGCGCGGGTAGCGCGCGAGCACGCCGGAGAACAGCAGGTCGACCAGCTGTTTGCCGTTGTCGAGGAACAGATTCACCGCGACGACGGCGTTGGTCGCGCCCATGCCGGTGATCTCGATGCGCTCCTTCGTGAAGCCGCCGTCGAACGAGCCGGTGCCGATGTGGAAGCTGACGGGCAGCTCGAGATCCTGCGCCGCCGCCCAGAAGCGGTTCCAGTGCGGGCTGCCGAGGATCGGCATGCCGTGCACCTGCGGCTCGCCGGTGAACAGCACGCCCTTGTGCCCGATCTTCGCAGCGCGCTCCATTTCTGTTACGGCGGCGTCGACGTCCCAGAACGGCGTCGCCGCGATCGGGATGAAGCGACGCGGATCGACGCTGCACCACTCGATCAGGAAATCGTTGTACGCGCGCACGCACGCGAGCATCAGCTCGCGGTCCTTCAGCTTGAGGAACGCCTGGCTGCCGAAGCCGCCGACGTTCGGATAGATCGCCATCGCCCAGACGCCGATCGAGTCCATGTACGCGAGCCGCGCCTTCGCGTCGTAGGAAGCCGGCGGGCACTCGTCCAAGTTCTTAGGGGCGGCGGGGAACGGCTCCTTCCAGCCCGCGACCGCGGTGAAGCCGACCGGCACGATCGGCGCCTCGCCGGCGACGCTCCAGTGGTCCCAGCCCGTCTCGGGATTGCGCACGAGCCGCGGCGCCCGATCGCGGAACTTCTCAGGGACGCGGCTCGTCCAGACGTCCGCGGGCTCCGTGATGTGCGTGTCGACGTCGATCACCCAGTCGCGAATTTCCATGGCGTCCCCTCTCTCGATGGCGGCGAACATACCGCGGGCGGCGACTCGCTCGTGGGAGGTCTCCATGGCTGCCGTTATCTCACGGCTCTGGCGCGCGTTCTTCGACGCGGGCGCGTATCGCGAAGTGGCGGCCGGAACGACGGGCTCGTGCCTCGCGCATCTCGCGCTCGCGGTCGCGCTCGTCTGGCTGCCGAGCTTGTCCTCGATGACGAGCGGCTTCGGGAAGTTCACGCGGGAGGCGACGGCGGCGTTCGACGGCATGCCCAGCGTGCACATCGAGCAGGGCGAGGCGCGCCTCGATCCGCCCGGCCGCCACGAGATCGCGCTCGAGGGAGAGCCTCTCGTCGTGCTCGACGCCGAGCTCGCGCTCGACGACGCGCTCGCGATGGACCAGGGGATGATCCTCACCGCCCGACAGCTGGTGATCGTGAGCAAGCGCCGCAGCGACGCGCGCGTGGTCGAGCTCACGGATCTCGGCGACCGAGTGATTACGGAAGCGGACGTGAAGGGCTGGCTCGCGGCGCTCGCGCGCTTCGGCCCGGTCATCTTCTACCCGTTCGCGGTCGCGTTCTCGTTCGCGTGGCGGCTCGCGATCGCCGCCGCGTTGGGGCTCGCTGCGCTCGCGATCGCGCGCATGATGAGAGGAAGGCTCGTCTACGAGCAGGGCTTCCGGATCGCGACGCTCGCGGGTCTTCCGACGCTCCTGGTCGGCGCCGTCGCCCAGGCGAGCGGCCACGCGGACTGGTGGCCCGCGTGGCTCGGCATCGCCTGCACGATCGCTTACTTGACGTTCGGCGTGCGATCCGGCGTCGCGTCGTCGCCGCAGCCCGCCGCTCTCTAGAACTCGACGGTGAGGTCGACGCCCCAGCTCGCGGGCTCGCCGAAGTTCGCGCCGGCGAAGCCGGAGACGCCGAAGTCGATACCGGCCGTGATGTATTCCTCGTCCGTGATGTTGCGGCCGTAGACGGTGGCCTTGAGCGTCGCGCGGTCGCCGAGCGCGATCTCGGACACGGTGAGGTGCGCGTTCAAAAGCGGGTACGCGTCGGCGTGAATCAGATCGTTGAATCGATTGATCGCCGCGCCGTCCGGCGCGAAGTCGACTTGGTGCCAGAAGACGTCGTCGGTGTACCGCACGTCGAGGCCAGCGCTCAGCACGAGCCCGAGCGAACCGACCGGCTGCGTCGTGTACGTGACGGCCGCGGCGAGCGTCTGATCGGGGCGGTAACCGAACTTCGCGCCGTCGGACATGTCGACGAAGTCGTTGGTGAGCGGATGCCGCAGCAACAAATCCTCGTACTTGGGGTTCATCCATCCATAGTTCAGGCTGAGCGTGACACCCTCGAACGGCAGCGCGAGCGCCTCGAGCTCGACGCCGGGGATCTTCGCCTTTCCGGCGTTGACGGTTTCGGAGCCGGCGCCGAACGAGTTCGCCGTGAAGATGTCGGTCTGGAGGTTCTCGTAGTCGCTGTAGAAGGCCGCGAAGTTCAACTGGAGCCGAGAGTCGAACCACTGTGACTTCAGCCCGGCCTCGTATGCGAGCAGCGTCTCTTCGTCGAACGGTCGGAACGGGACGCTGCCCGACGCGCGCGGGTTGAAGCCGCCCGACTTGTAGCCGGTCGCGTAGCTCGCATAGACCATGGCGTCGGCGCTGAGCTCATGATCCAGCACTACGCGCGTGCTGAGGTTGTTCCAGGAGCGATTCTGCTCGACACCGGGCGTGGCCGTGTAGACGACGCCGAAGCCGAAGTCGTTCGGCACGATGGTGAGCACGAAATCCTTCTCGTCGCGCGTGTAGCGCAAGCCGACCGTCAGGTCGGTCTTGTCCGTGAACGAGTACGTCGCGTCTCCGTAAACGGCAGTGCTGCGGCTGGTCAGGTCCGCGTGCGCGTT
>DASTOI010000637.1:0-3862 GCA_035762585.1 Myxococcota bacterium | reverse complement strand
CGCCGCCGTTGCGGCGCACGAGGCTGCGCACGATGAAGAGCCCGAGCCCGAGGCCCGCCGCGTCGCGCCCCACCTGATAGAAGCGCCCGAAGATCTTGCGCAGCTCGCGCGGCTCGATGCCGATCCCGCGGTCCGCAATCTCGGCCCGCACGCGGCCGTCGGGCATCTCCTCGAGCGAGACGCGCACCTCGAGCGGCGGCTGCGAATACTTCACCGCGTTCTCGATCAGGTTGCGGAACACCACGGCGAGCTCCGCCGCATCGCCGAGCGCGGTGAGCGGGCGCTTCCTCGCGATCGCGATCGCCTCCTCGGGGAGGCCGCGCGAGCGCCGCACGTCATCGGCCGCGGCGCGGATGATCGCGGTGAGGTCGACCGGATCGCCCGGCCGCACGCGCACCTTCTGCTCGCTGCGCGCCGCCGCGAGCACGTGCATGACGGTGCGCTCGAGCCGCGCGACGTCCTCCTGCATGCGCTCGACGAACGCGCGGCGCCGCTCGGGCGCGAGCTCGTGGCGCTCCATCGTGTCGAGATAGAGCCGCAGCGCCGCGATCGGCGTCTTCATCTCGTGCGTGACGGCGTCGATGAACGCCTGCTGCCGCTGCCCCGAGCGGATCTCGCGCACGAGCCAGATGCACAGCAGGAGCAGGCCCACGAAGATCGTCAGCGCGACGAGCGAGCCCAGCACGATCGCCGCCCAATGCGCCGCCGTGAGCCCCGACGCCGCCGGCCGCCACCCGCCGACGATGATCACCTGCCACGCGATGCCGAGCGCGAGCGCCAGCACCATCAGCGTGATGCCGAGCGCGAGCGGGTAGCCGATGGAGCGGCGGGGCATGAGCGGGCTCCGAGACTGGGCGAGCGTAACGAGTTCGTGCGCTCGATCTCACGCGAATAGAATGGTCGAATGTCGTCGAAGTGGGCGGGCTGGGCGCTGGGAGTGGGCCTGTGCGCTCTCGCCGCGGGCGCCAGCGAGCTACCGCCGTCGGGTCGCTGCCCAGGTGACGGATCGGCAACGGATCCGGCCGACGTCGATGCCACGCGCTCGGCCCTTCGCAGCGGAAGCGTGATCGAGCATGCAGAGCTCGCGTTGCTCCGCGACTTGCTTCCGAGCGAGGTGTGGCAGCATCGCGACGTCTTCTTCTTCGAAGGGATGCGCCTCACGATCGGGCCCTGTCATCGCCGGTACGAGACGTCGCGTGCATTCGCGGCCGCGAGCAAGGAGTACGGCGGGCGCGCGCACGTCGACGAAGCCGGCAACCTGATCGATCACGTGGCTGGGATCCCGTTCGCCTCCGAATCGATCGACGCCCCCGATCCCGATGCGGGCGCGCGTTGGGCGTGGAACCTCGAGCGCCGCTACCGCGGCGCTGGGCCGATGGGGTCGTTCCGCCTGATCGATCTGCCCGATTCGCGGGCGCTCGCGGCGTGGACATCGCCGCAGCTCGTCGCCGGCGAGTTCTTTCTCGTGCAGACCGGCGCGCGCGCCGATCTCCCGAGTCATCAGGAGCGCAGCTCGCGCGGGAACGTCTGGGTCGCGGGAGGCGCGTTTCGCGAGCCGCCGGAGGCGCGGAATCTCGCATGGCGGCAGTACCGCTCGCTGGAGAGCGCCGGCGACGCGCGCCGCGCCGACGAGGTGTTCTCGTATCTGCCCGAGCTGCGCAAGATGCGCCGCGCGGCCGGCTCGCGCAGCGACGGCATGTTCGTGCCGCGCTACCGCGCGGTAGGACAGAGCAACGCGCGCGTCGTGCCGTACGGGCAAGGCGGCCGGATCGGCTCGATCGAGACGGGGCATGGCGCCGCGCTCGCTCTCGGCGACGACATCGACCGGGCGTTCACGGGACTCGCGCTGCGACCGAACGCGTGGCGCTGGCGCGTCGTCGCCGAGCGTGCGCTGATCGCGCCGCTGAACGCGCGCACCGAGGGCTGGCCGCTGCGCGACGCGAGGAATTACGGGCCGAGCGGCCTCTCGCTCGCGAGCGATACGTGGGACGTTCGCTGGGCCGTCGCGATCGAAGGCCGCGCCCGGGACTCGGCGTCCTCGTTTCCGCGCGTCACCTATTGGGTCGACACGCAGAGCGCGCAGCCGCTCTACGTGATTCGCCGCGCGGCCGGCGGCGGCGTTCGTGAGATCGGCGTACTCGCACATCGCTACAGCGGCGACGTCGCGCGCTATCCCGCGTTCCCGAGCGGAGAGCCTGCGAACGTCTTCGACCCCGTGGCGGCCGCGTTCCTCGCGCTTCCGTCGGGGGGCTGGCGCCGAGAGAGCTGGGATGCGCGTTCCGTCCCGCGTAGCGAAGCGGAGCTGCGCGCTCTCTTGTCCACCGACGCGCTGACCCGCGGCAGGTGAGCGCCGCCGTCAAAACGCGTAGCGCAGCTTGAAGTAGACGTGATCGAGATCGCGCAGCGGCGAGAGGCCGTTCTCGACGTAGGTGAACTCGCTGAGGACGTTGTCGTCGTTTGCAGAGAAGTCGTTGATGCCGCGCAGCCGGCGCGTCCAGCCGCCGGTGAACACGCCGACACCGAACGTCGCAGAGACCGCGTCGCTGAAGCGCCACGAGACTTCCGGGAGAAACGCGCCCGAATGCGAGCGGAAGTCCCACACCACGTTCGCGGTGAGACCCAGCCGATCCTGCAAGTAGCCCGTCGTGACGTTCGCCAGTAACAAGAACGTCCAGGGCCCGTCGGCCGTCATGCCGCGCCGGTAGCCGCCGATGTAGCTGACGAAGAGCTGGCTGCTGAGGAAGAAGGTGCGGTGCTCGTTTAACGCGCGCAGCCAGGTCGGTCGCTCGGCAGAGATCGTCAGGTTGACGGTGTCGACGTCCGAGAGCCCGTCGCTCACGTTGTTATTCGCGTAGCGAAGGCCCTCCTGCCAAGTGAGCTCGAGCCCCCAGCTCGTCTCGGTGAGGTCTTCCGCAAAATCGGCCGAGAAGCCGAGCACGTTGCGCTTGCCGTAGGTGAGCTCGGCCGAGCCGAGCCCGCCCCACACGAACTGACGCCGCCCGTAGAGCCCATTTCCGCCGGCGCGACGGTGCTTGCGGGTGACGCGCGTCAGCGAAGCGAAACCGTCGACGAGCTTGCAGTACTGCGGCTGCGCGAACGAGCAGCGCGCGCGCGCGAACGCGCGCAGCGGATCGCACTTGGAGAGATCCGTGGTGTTTGTTTCACATCCGAGCGCGGTCGCGAGCATCAGCAAGTTCCACGAGAGCGCCGCCGTCTCGCTTCGGAACGGCTGGCCGGTGAACGGATGCACGAGTCCGCCCGCCGTTCCGTCGACGCCGGCGTCATGGCCCGGCATCCCCGGGCCCAGGCAGCCCGGCAACACGAACGCGCGTCCGCCTTCGAAGCGCGTGCACACTGCGCCGCCCGTGAACCCCGTCGTTCCCGGCTGCGCGACCGCGCTGTCCGTTGTGAGCCATTGCGGATTGCTCGCGGTGCCCTCGATCCATGGGAACGACTGGAACAGCGCGCTCGCCTCGGCGTTCAGAAGATCGATCCCGTGCAGGTCGCACTCCGTCGCGAAGAACGCGCCGCAGCCGAGCAGAGCTTGCTGTTGTCGAGTCAGGTTGGCTTGGAGAGCGTCGCCGTACCAAAGCGCGGCGGTGATCGGGCCGACACCGGGCGGTGTCGGAGGGAGCGGGCCGTCGTTGGGGTCAGCGTTCAGGTCGACCAGCGGCGTCGGAATGCTCGCGCCGAACCCTGCGCGCCGAATGCTCGGATTGATCGAGAGCAGCTGCGCCTGAAACTCCGCCTGCACCGCTGGATCGGTGGACACCAGGTCGTTGAACGCGTCCACGCCGGCATCGGAGCCGGACAGCACGTTGTTCCAGAGCGCGACGTAGGTCGGCGGCCCTCCCGGCACGTC
>DASTOI010000636.1:0-2573 GCA_035762585.1 Myxococcota bacterium | reverse complement strand
CGCCTGATCGGGTTCCCGGTGATCGGCCTGCGCGTCGTGCTGAACGACGGCGCCGCACACTCGGTCGACTCGTCGGACAACGCGTTCCAGGCGGCCGCGCGCGGGGCGTTCCGCACCGTCTACCCGCAGGCGAAGCCGATCGTGCTCGAGCCGATCATGAAGCTCGGCGTCGAGGGCCCGACCGAGTTCCAGGGCGCGATCATCAAGACGATCATGCAGCGCCGCGGTGTCGTGATCGGCACCACCGAGCAGGAGGGCTTCACGCAGATCGATGCGGAAGTGCCGATGGCGGAAATGTTCGGCTACGCGACCGACCTGCGCTCGAACACGCAGGGCAAGGCCGAGTTCACGATGGAGTTCGCGAAGTACGCGCCCGCGCCGAACGAGGTGAAGGAGAAGCTGGTCGAGAAGTTCGCCGGCCGGCTGAAGGGCGAGGACGACGAGTAGGAGTGACGGCGTATCGTCCGAACGCAGCTCGTGAAGCGCAAGCGGGCCAGCGCCGCGCAAGCGGCGCAGACCGCGCGCAGTGAGCCGAAGGCGAACGGAGAGTCGCAAAGACCAGGAGACGAGACGATGTACCGCAAATTCTTGACGGCACGGAGCCCGCTGCGGGTGCTCGAGAAAGGCCTGCACGGCGGACTCGGCAAGGGCAACGTCGGGCTCGTGCTGGCGGGCCACGGCGTCGGCAAGAGCTCGTTCCTGGTCGGCGTCGCGCTCGACGATCTCTTGCGCGGCGACCGCGTGCTGCACGTCGTGCTCGACCAGACCGTCGCCCACACGCGCACCTATTACGACACCGTGTTCGCCGAGCTGCGCGCGACGCGCCACCTCGCCGACGGCGCGGTCGTGCAAAGCGAGCTCGAGCAGCTGCGCGCGATCCGCGCGGTCTCGGCCGCCGGCTTCGGCGCCGCGAAGCTGCGCGAAATGGTGCAGCTCGCCGAGGCGACCGGCGGCAAGCCGAGCGCGCTGATCGTCGAGGGCTGGGACGTCGCGCGCGCGAGCGCGGCGGAGCTCGACGGCGTCCGTGCGCTCGCGACCGAGATCCCGGCCGAGATCTGGATCTCGGCGTCCGCGGGCAGCGAGAAGATCGCCGCACTGCCGAAGGAGCTCGCGCATGCGCGCGACAAGTTCGCAGTGATCCTCGCGCTCGAGCCCGAAAAGGGCGCGGTCGCGCTGCGCGCGCTGAAGGACCACGAGAACCCGAATCCCGAGGCGCTGCGCGTCGCGCTCGACCCGAAGACGCTGCTGCTGATGCGCTCGTGATCCGCGCGTGATCTTCGGGATGGGCGCCGCGACGCTCTACTTCGTGCTCGCCGCGCTCGGCTTTGCCGTCGCGCTCGCGACGAACCTGCAGGCGCGCCGGCTCGGCCCGTTCGTCGCGCCGTACTTCCTGCTCGCGTGGCTCGCCGGGGAGCTCGCGCCGCACGCGATCGCCGCGCACGTGCTGATGACGGGCGCTTTCGCGCTCGGCGGAGCGCTCTACTGGCCGCTCGGCGCGCTGGGCGCGCTGCTCACGCTCGCGAGCGTGTTGTTACTGGCGCGCGCGCACTGGCGCGGCGCGCGCTGCGGCGCGGACGTGCAGCGCATGCTCGCGGAGCTCGGCCTCTCGCCGCGCGGCGGCATCTCGGCGCTTCACGGATTTCCGCGCGCGTTCGCTTTTCGGCGCCCGAACGTCGAGCGCATCCAGGACATCGCTTACGGCCCCGCGCTGCCCGGCGACAAGGGCCGCCGCAACCTGCTCGACGTGGTCCGCCCGCGCGGCGCGAAGCCGGGCGAGCTGCGCCCGGTGCTGTTCCAGATCCACGGCGGCGGCTGGATGATCGGGGACAAGCGCGAGCAGGCGCAGCCGCTGATGGGGCTCATGGCCGGCGACTACGGGTGGGTGTGCGTCGCGGTCAACTACCGGCTCTCGCCGCAGGCGACCTTCCCCGATCACATCGTCGACGTGAAGCGCGCGCTCGCGTGGATCCGCGCGAACATCGCGGACTACGGCGGCGATCCGAGCTTCGTGTGCGTGACGGGCGGATCCGCCGGCGGACATCTCGCAGCGCTCACCGCGCTCTCCGCGAACGATCCGCGCTTCCAGCCGGGCTTCGAGCAGGTCGACACGCGGGTCGCGGCTGCGGCGCCTTTCTACGGCGTCTACGACTTCCTCGATCGCAAGCAGATCCGCGGCTCGCAGTCGATGATCCCGCTGCTCGCGAAGCACGTCTTCAAGAAGGCGCCCGGAGCGGACCCCGAGCTGTGGGACGCGATGAGCCCGATCACGCGCGTGAGCGAATCGGCGCCGCCGTTCCTCGTGATCCAAGGCACGCACGACACGCTCGTATTCGTCGAGGAAGCGCGCGAGTTCGTGCGCGCGTTGCGCGAGAAGTCGCGCGCTCCGGTCGCCTATCTCGAGCTGCACGGCGCCCAGCACGCATTCGACGTCTTCCACTCGCCCCGCTGCGCCCACGCCATCCAAGCCGTCGCCGCCTTCCTCGAACACGTCCGCGCCAATCGCGCCGCCGCAGCCGCTTGATCGCGCGCCGCAACCCACCTGTTAGGGCGCGCTCCAACGCAAGCGCCGCACA
>DASTOI010000635.1:0-3749 GCA_035762585.1 Myxococcota bacterium | reverse complement strand
GGCGCGGTGCGGCTCGCGATCGCGTTCGACCCTGAGAACTCGGCCTATCGCGAGGAGTTTCCGAACGTGCAGCGCAAGGCGCACGACGAGCGCGCGAAGCAGCTCGTGAAGCAGGCCGAGGGCGCGCTCGAGATGCGGGATTACGCCGCGGCGCTCGACATCTTCGAGGAGGCGCTGCATTACCGGCCCGGCGACGCGGAGCTCGCGTTCCGCTCGGCGAAGCTCTCGATGCAGGTCTCCGGCGATCTCAAGCGCGCCAAGGAGTTCGCCGCGCAAGCGGTCGACGTCGCGCCGGACAACGCCGAGTACCGGAAGATGCTCGCGAGCGTCTACGCCGCCGCCGGCCTGGAGGCGAACGCGAAGCGCGAGTTCAGCGCCGCGCTGCGCATCGATCCGAGCGACAAGGAAGCGAAGGCGGGCCTTCGCTCGCTCAGCTGACCGGGGGATGAAATGAGCCGTGTAATTGGAATCGACCTGGGCACGACGAACTCGTGCGTCGCCGTCGTCGAGAACGGACAGGTGACCGTGGTGCCGAACTCGGGCGGCTACAAGACGACGCCGTCGATGTTCGCGATCACGCAGGACGGCAAGCGCCTGGTCGGCCACCTCGCGAAGCGGCAGGCGATCACGAACGCGAAGGGCACCGTCACGGCGGCGAAGCGCCTGATCGGGCGCCGCTTCGACTCCGACGAGGTGCAGAAGTCGATCTCGCTCTACCCGTACGAGATCGTGCGCGGCCCGAACGACGACGCGCGCGTCGTGGTCGGCGGCAAGACCTTCACGACGCCCGAGCTCTCGGCGACGGTGCTGCGCGAGATGCGGCGCGTCGCGGAGGAGTATCTCGGCGAGCCGGTGAAGGAGGCGGTGATCACGGTGCCGGCCTACTTCAACGACGCGCAGCGCCAGTGCACGAAGGACGCCGGCAAGATCGCGGGGCTCGAGGTGTTACGGATCGTGAATGAGCCCACTGCGGCGGCGATCGCGTACGGGATGAACCGCCCGGGCAAGGACGAGAAGATCGCGATCTACGACCTCGGCGGCGGCACATTCGACATCTCGATCCTCGAGCTCTCGGACGGCGTGATCGAGGTGCTCGCGACCGCCGGCGACACGTTCCTCGGCGGCGAAGACTTCGATCGCCGCATCGTCGAGCACATGCTCGCGTGGTTCCAGGAGAAGGAGGGCATCGACCTGCGCGGCGACGCGATGGCGATGCAGCGGCTGAAGGACGCCGCGGAGAAGGCGAAGTGCGATCTCTCCTCGCGCGAGACGGCCGAGGTGAACCTCCCGTTCATCGCGAGCGACGACAACGGGCCGCGCCACCTCTCGTTCCAGATGACGCGCGAGCTGCTCGAGCGGCTCGTGCACGACATCGTGAACGGCACGCTGAAGACGGTCGAGCAGTGCATGCTCGACGCGAACATGCAGCCGAAGGACATCGATCAGGTGATCCTGGTCGGCGGCCAGACGCGCACGCCGCTCGTGCAGCAGGCGGTCGCGGACTTCTTCGGCAAGCGCCCGCACAAGGGCGTGAATCCGGACGAGGTGGTCGCGGTGGGCGCCGCGCTGCAGGGCGAGAGCCTGGTCAGCGAGGACCAGAACTTGTTACTGCTCGACGTGACGCCGCTCTCGCTCGGCATCGCGACCTTCGGCGGCCACTTCGCGAAGCTGATCGAGCGCAACACCACGGTGCCCGCGCGCAAGGGCCACATCTTCACGACCACGCGCGACAACCAGACCGCGGTGAAGATCCGCGTGCTGCAGGGCGAGAGCGACACCGCGGTCGAGAACGACTTGCTCGGCGAGTTCGTGCTGAACGGCATCCGCCAAGCGCGCAAGGGCGAGCCCGAAGTCGAGGTGACCTTCGACATCGACGCGAACGGAATCGTCTCCGTGTCGGCGCGCGATCTCGCGACCGGCAAGGAGCAGTCGATCACCGTGAACGCGACCGGCACGCTCAGCGACGACGAGATCCAGCGCATCATCCGCGATCAAGAGCTGTTCGAAGTCGCGCTCAAGGAGTAGCCGCCGTGGCGGACACGAACGAACAGAAGATCGCGCGCTTGATGGCGCAAGGGCTCGATCATTATGGCCAGGACGAGATCGAGCGCGCGGTCGCGTGTTGGCGCGCGGTGCTCGCGCTCGACCCGCGCCACGAAGTCGCGCGCGATTACCTCGAGGTGGCGGGCTTCGGCGCGCACGCGGCGCAGAAGCCGGCGGGCGCCGCGCAGCTCGCGCACGAGCTCTTGCGCGAGGCGCGCGCGCTGATCGAGCGCGGCGCCGACAACGACGCGCTCGAGCTGCTCGAGAGCGCCGCGCGCGAGGCGCCGGGCCAGCTCGAGGCGCAGGCCGCGCTCGAGCTCGCGCGCGCGAGCCTCTACCAGCGCCACCGCGTGCGCACGAAGGGCGGCGCCGGCGTGATGCGCGTGCGGCTCGGCCCGCAGGAGATCCTGCGCTTCAACCTGCCGCCGAACGCGGGCTTCGTGCTGTCGATGATCGACGGCCACACCTCGGCGGACGAACTGGTCGCGCTCACGGCGATGGACCCGTTCGAGACCCTGCACACGCTCGGCAAGCTGATGGACGCCGGCATCGTCGAGGTGCGGGCGTGAACGGCGCCGAGTCGCTGCTCTCGTATCTCGACGCGCCGATCGTCGTCGGCGACCCCGACGGCCGCGCGGTCTACACGAACCCCGCGTTCGAGGAGCGCTTCCCGCGCGCGGGCCAGAGCGCGCTCGGGCTGCCGCTCGCGGAGCTGTTCGACGGCGGCGCGCGCGAGGCCGTGCTGCGCGGCGTCGTGTCCGCGTGCGAGAAGCGCGAGACCGCGCGCTTTCGGCTGCGCGCCGGCGACATCGGCTACTCGGCCGTCGCGTCGCCGATCCAGAGCGGCAAGCAGGCGGTCGGCGTCGTGATCCTGTTCAAGGAGGAGCTCGGCGCGGCCGAGCGCTTGCTGCAGCTCCAACGCGAGATGCAGGGCGCGCTCGAAGACCTCGGCGGCACGCTCGACGAGCTGCTCGAGCAGACCGGCGGGCGCCGCAATCCGCAGCACCGCGCGCTCGTCGAGGACGGCATCCGGACGACGGTGCGGCTGCGCAAGTGGAGCGAGGAGATGGAGGCCGCGATCGCGGGCCGCCCCGCGGCGGCGAGCGAGGAGCGGATCCCGACGCTCGAGGTGCTCGCGCGGATCGTGGAGCGCGTCGCGCGGATCGCGGCGAACGACGGCGTCGCGCTGAACCTGCTCGTGCCGGGCTCGCTGCCGGAGGTCGTCGGCGACGAGGCGCGCTTCAGCGGCGTGATCACGCGCATGCTCGAGGCGCGCGCATTCGCGAAGCCGGCCCCGGAGCGCGTGACGGTCGGGGCGCGCGTGATCGGCGCCGGAAGAGAGCGGGCGCTGCTCGTCTCGTTCAGCGAGCTGCGCAGCGGCGGGTACGAGGTTCCTTTCGCGGATGCGCCGATCATCGACGAGGCATTAGGCCAGCTCGGCGCGTCCACGCACGGCTTCGCGAGCCCGCGCCTCGGCCGCAGCACCGTGGTGCGGATCCCCCTCGACCTGAGCGAGGCGCGCGGCGAGAGCTGACCCCCGTAAGTCACCGCTTCGGGGACGTTCATACTTGGCGGTGACTTGCGGGCCAGTCTTCGCCGCGCGGCAGTGGCTGTTGCCGCTGGCGCGGAGTCGAGACGGCCGGGTGCTCGATTCGACGTTGCAGCGAGGTTCACGCGCTCGCGAAGCGCGGCCGGCCGCCGCGCGG
>DASTOI010000634.1:0-3194 GCA_035762585.1 Myxococcota bacterium | reverse complement strand
GCGGGCGCCGCAAGCGCGTCTCGATCGCCGGCGATGCCCGCGCCCTCGCCGCTCGCCTCGCCGAGCTGGCACGCGAAACCTGATTCCACTACCCAACGCGGCCGTCGCGAGCGACCGGAGAGCCTGATGCCCGTCTACGAGTACCAGTGCAGCGCGTGCCAGTTCGAGTTCGAGCGCGAGCAGCGCATCAGCGAAGCGCCCATCAAGAAGTGCCCGAAGTGCGGGAAGCAGAAGGCGAAGCGCCTGATCTCCCGCACCTCGTTCGTGCTGAAGGGCGGCGGCTGGTACGGCGACCTGTACGCGAGCCAGAAGCCGGCCAGCGAGAAGAAGGACGAGGCCGCCTCGGGCGCGACGGCGAAGGCCGACTCGGGAAAGAGCGAAGGCGCGGCGACGCCGGTGGAGAGCAAGAGCGACGGCGCGAAGCCCGAGGGCAAGAGCGAGAAGAAAGGCGGCAAGAAGAAGGCCGCCGCCGCGTAGTCGCCGCTGTGACACCGCCTGACCCCTTACTGTGTCATTGGACCGAAAGCGAGCCGAGCTCGTCCGGGGGTGGCCGACGCCGCACGAGAAACGGCGTTTGCGCGCGGTCGGCGCGCTGCCTTTCGTCCCAGCGCTCCCTCCTCACGCCGTTAGACTGCGCCGCGTTTTCCGCCGGAGGGAGTGCGTGGCAGAGCTGCAGACGATCGTCGTCGACGGGATGGCGCTCGCGAACGATCTGCGCGAGCGCATGACGCGCGACGTCGCGGAGCTCACGGCGAACGGGCGCCGCGCGCCGTGCCTCGCGGTCGTGCTCGTCGGCGATGACCCCGCGAGCGCGTCCTACATCAAGGGCAAGCGCCGCGCGTGCGCGCGCATCGGCTTCGAGTCGGTCGAGCACAACCTCGCCGGCGACGCCTCGCAGGCCGATCTGCTCGCGCTCGTCGACAAGCTGAATCGCGACGCCGGCGTCGACGGCATCCTCGTGCAGCTGCCGCTGCCGAAGCAGATCGATCCCAACGCGGTCGCCGCGGCGATCGATCCCGACAAGGACGTCGACGGCGTCGGGCCGCTGAATGCGGGCCGGCTCGTGCTCGGTCTGCCCGGGCTGTTCGCATGCACCCCGCTCGGCATCCTCGAGATCCTCGCGCTCCACCAGGTGCCGCTCGCCGGCGCGCACGCAGTCGTGATCGGCCGCAGCATGATCGTCGGCAAGCCGATCTCGCTCTTGCTCCAGCAGCGCAACGCGACCGTCACGATGTGCCACTCGAAGACGCGCGATCTCGCTGGGCTCTGTCGGATGGCCGACGTGGTCGTCGCCGCGGTCGGCTCGCCGCGCATGGTGAAGCGCGATTGGATCAAGCCCGGCGCGGCGGTGATCGACGTCGGCGTCTCGCAGGTCGAAGGCAAGCTGGTCGGTGACGTCGACTTCGAGGCGCTGAAGGGCGTGGCCGGGCTCGTTACGCCGCCGCGCGGCGGCGTCGGCCCGATGACGATCACGATGCTGCTCCATAACACCTTGCGCGCCTACCGGAAGCGGACGGGCGCTTGAGCGCGCTGCGTCGCACGCCGCTCATCGAAGTGCATCGCGCGCTCGGTGCGCGGCTCGTGCCGTTCGCGGGCTTCGAGATGCCCGTGCAGTACCGCTCAATCCTCGAGGAGCACGCCGCGGTGCGCGAGCGCGCCGGGCTGTTCGACGTCTCGCACATGGGACAGCTGTGGCTGCGCGGCGAGAGCGCGATCGCGGACGCGGAGCGCTTGCTCACGTGCCCGGTCGCGTCGTTGAAGCTCGGACGCGTTCGCTACGGCCTGCTCTGCAACGAGCGCGGCGGCGTCGTCGACGATGTGACGCTCTACCGCATCGCGACCGACCAGCTGCTGATCTGTGTGAACGCGTCGAACATCGCGAAGGACCGCGCGTGGATCGCCGCGCACTGCTCGCCCGCGACCGAGCTCCAGGACGCGAGCGACGAGACCTGCCTGCTCGCGCTCCAAGGTCCCGCGAGCGACGCGATCCTCGCGCCGCTCGTCGCTGCGGATCTCGCGCGTGTGCGCTTCTTCGCATTCACGGAGACCGAGCTCGCGGGCACGCCGGTGCTCGTCTCGCGCACCGGCTACACGCACGCGGGCGGCTTCGAGATCTACGGGCCGGCGGGCGACGCGGAGAAGCTGTGGCGCACGATCAGCGCCGCCGGCGAGGCGCACGGCCTCGCGCCCGCCGGGCTCGGCGCACGCGACACGCTCCGGCTCGAGGCCGCGCTTCCCCTCTACGGCCACGAGCTCGACGACGACACGTCGCCGCTCGAGGCGCGCCTCGAGCGCTTCGTGAAGCTCGATCACGGCGGCTTCATCGGCGCCGACGCGCTCCGCGCGCAGCGCGCCGCGGGTTTGCGCCGCGCGCTGGCCGGCTTCGTGGTCGAAGGCCGCGGCATCGCGCGCGCCGAGCACGAGCTCGCACACGCCGGCGCCGTGGTCGGTCGCGTCACCTCCGGCGCCCCCTCGCCGACGCTCGGAAAGCCGATCGGCCTCGGGTACGTTCCGCCGCCATTGGCAGCGATCGGGACGAAGCTAGATGTGATGGTGAGAGGGCAAGCCGTTCCCGCGCGCGTGGTCGAGACGCCTTTCGTGCGCGGGCCCGGCTGAGCGGGGCGAGCCGGCTCGAGCATGAGGGGGATGCCGTGGCGAAGTACGAAATTCCCGACGATCTCTACTACACGCGCGAGGACGAGTGGGTGCGGGTCGAACGCAATCGCGTGACGATCGGCATCACCGATTATGCGCAACAGCAGCTCGGCGACATCGTGTTCATCGAGCTGCCCGAGATCGGACGCGCGCTCGATCGCGGCGAGCCGTTCGGCGTCGTCGAATCGGTGAAGGCCGTCGCCGACCTGTTCGCGCCGATCACCGGCGAGGTCGTCGAAGTCAATTCCGCTCTCGCGGAAACCCCCGACGGCATCAACGCCGATTGTTATGGCGACGGCTGGCTCGCGGTGGTGCAGCTCTCGGACGCCGCCGAGCTCGAGCAGCTGCTCTCGCCGGGCGACTACGCGCAGCACGTGAAGGACCGCGAGTAGGGAAGCGCGAGCGGCCCAGGTGCTGCGGACATCGGCCGCAAGGCCGCGGAGCGGCCGCGCAGCGGGCCGCAGGCGAGCGAAGTAAGCGAGTTGCGTTATCTCCCGCACACCGAAGCCGACGTCCGCGAGATGCTCGCGGCGATCGGC
>DASTOI010000633.1:0-3129 GCA_035762585.1 Myxococcota bacterium | reverse complement strand
GCCCTGCGCGACCGCCTCGCCGAGGCTGCGAGCGAGCCGCGCGTGGCGCGCGAGGCCGACGAGCGCGTGCTCGCGTCCCTCCTCGACGCCGGCCGCGAGCAGCTCGCACAGGAAGCGCGCGGCCGGCGCGTCGAGATCGTGCACGCGCTCGAGATCGAGCACGACGCAGCGCGTTCCCTCCGCCTCGGCGCCGAGCGCGCGCGCGATGCGCTCGACGCCCGCGAACGTGAGATCGCCCTGGAGCTGGACGATCACCGCCTGATGCCCGCGCTCGGCGAGCAGCGCGCTCTCCTCCGGCGTGCGCGCGCGCTTCGACGCGCTCGCGCGCAGATCGAGCCGCGAGCGGATCACCGAGAGCGCGGCGCGCGGCGCGCGCAATGAGTGCAGCTCGAGCTCGTCGGAGAGCGCGGTGCACACCGCGACGCCGCGCACGCTGTTGCCCCGCGCGTCGAGGCGCGGCGAGAACACGCCGATGCCGAACTGTCCGGGCAGCACCGCGAGCACGCCGCCGGAGACGCCGCTCTTCGCCGGGAAGCCGACGCGGTACAGCCACTCGCCGGCGTAGTCGTACATGCCGCACGTGGTCATCACGGAGAGCACTTCGTCGACGTTGTCCGCGCCGAGCGCGCGCTCGCGCGTCAGCGGGTTCACGCCGCCGCTCGCGAGCGTCGCGGCCATCAGCGCGAGATCGCGGCAGGTCACCTCGATCGAGCACTGGCGGAAGTAGAGATCGAGCGCGACGTCGGGCTCCTCGGCGAGGATTCCGAAGTTGCGCAGCATGTGGCCGATCGCGCGATTGCGGTGGCCGGTCTCGCGCTCCGAGCGATAGACGGCGCTGTTCAGCGTGAGCCGCCTTCCGCTGTAGAGCTCGAACAACGCGAGCATGCGCGCCCAGCGATCGGCCGGCGAGCGGCCGGCGACGAGCGACGTGGCCGCGATCGCGCCCGCGTTGATCAGCGGATTGCGCGGCCGCCCGCTGCTCGGCTCGAGGCTGATCTCGTTGAACGCCTCGCCGGTGGGCTCGACGCCGATGCGCTCGAGCACGGCGGCCTTGCCGCGGTCCTCGAGCGCGAGCCCGTAGACGAACGGCTTCGAGATCGACTGGATCGTGAACGGCTGGCGCGCATCGCCGGCCTCGTACACGTGACCATCGACGGTCGCGACGCAGATACCGAACCCACGCGGGTCGGCCTTCCCGAGCTCCGGGATGTAGGTGGCGACGGCGCCGTCATCGAGCGAGCGGAAGCGCTCGTGCAGCGATTCCAAGTAGCGGTCGATCGGCGAGCGGATCCCTTTGGCAGATGCGGTCTGCACGCACGGCTCGATCGCAAGATCGGTGCCTGCGTTCGGCGCGCTTCTCGAGGCGGATCGCGGCCGGAATTGGCGCAGGTTGCGGCAGCGCGTGCTCAGGACCGGGGCAGTCGGGATGCGCGAGCGGCCGCGCGGTCTGCCGGCCTAGGCTCCGGCCATGGGCCGCACGCTCACCGTCTATGTCGACCTCAAGTCGCCGTACGCCTACCTCGCGCTCGCGCCGACGCGCGCGCTCTGCGCCGAGCACGGCGTCGCGATCGACTGGCTGCCGTACGTGCTCGACATCCCGAGCTTTCTCGGCTCCGCGCGCCTCGACGTTGTTACGGGAGAGCTACTCGAGAGCGATCGCAGCGAGGCGCAGTGGCGCAAAGTCCGATACGCGTACATGAACGTGCGCCGAGAGGCGAACCGCGCGGGGCTCGTGATTCGCGGCACACAGAAGATCTGGGACACGCGGCTCGCATCGATCGCGCTGCTCTACGCGCGCGAGCGCGCGCCCGAGCGCGTGGCCGCCTTCCTCGACGCGATCTTCCCGCCCTTCTGGCGGCGTGAGCTCGACGCGGAGGACTTCGCCGTGATCGCCGCCAAGCTGCGCGAAGCGGGCGTCGACGCCGCGATGTTCGACGCGTTCGCTGCAGGCGACGGACCGAAGCAGCTGGAAGCCGTAATGACCGAAGGTCACGAACGCGGAGTATTCGGCGTGCCGAGCTTGCTGTGGAAAGGCGAGCTGTTCTGGGGCCGCGAGCACCTGCCATTGTTGGCCGAACGATTCGTCGCTGCGAGAGAGAATGGATGACGCTGCGAGAGCCGCTGCAAGTCGCAGCTGCTCGACGAGCTCGAAGCGAACGCGCCGGTGGCGCAAACACCTCGCCGCCTCCTGAAGGCTGCTGCGCGGCCAGCGGCGCTCCCCGACCCGATGAGCTCATCAAGCTACGCGCGTGGGGACACCACCTCTAATCGCAGTACCGTGAGGCGTACGCCGTTGCTCGAGGAGCAGTTCCTCCTCCGGCTGAAGCGAGAGGAGGAAACATGAAAAGCGTTTGGCAGATTGCGGCGCTGATCGCACTCACAGCATCCGCGAGTGCGCAAGACCGACCGAACGTGGTCATCTTGTTGGCCGACAACGTCGGTTATGGCGACATCGGCGCTTACGGCGCGGGCGAAGTACGCGGCATGCCGACGCCGCGCATCGACGAGATCGCGAGCGACGGGTTGCGACTGACGCAATACCTCGTGGAACCGGCCTGCACGCCCTCGCGCGCTGCGTTGATGACGGGACGCTACTCGCAGCGCCTGGGTCTCAGCACAGTCATCATCGCGGGAACCCCCAACACCCTGCAGGCGAGCGAAGTGACGCTGGGTGAGCTGTTCAAGAGCCGGGGCTACGCCACCGCGATGGCGGGCAAGTGGCACCTCGGTGCGAGCGATGTCAGTTGGCCGACGCGCCAGGGCTTCGACGAGGTGCGGGTCGGCGTCTTCGAGTCGACCGACGGCACCTTGTACCGCGAGGGCATGCAGCGCGCCGGCATGCCCGAGGCTGCGATCGCGGCCGTGGAGCCATACATATGGGAATCCGAAGCCAACGGAAACATGAAGAAGGTGCGGCCCTACACCGTGGACTATCGGCGGCAAGTGGAGGGCGACATCGCGGGGGCGTCGGTGGAGTTCATCGAACGCCAGGCCAAGGCGAAGCAGCCCTTCTTCCTGTACGTCGGCTGGACGCACACTCACTACCCGACGCTGACTGCGCCCGAGTTCTCCGGTAAGTCGCGCATCGGCGCCTATGGCGACGCGATCATGGAGCTCGACCATCGCACC
>DASTOI010000632.1:0-3494 GCA_035762585.1 Myxococcota bacterium | reverse complement strand
GTCTGCGAGTAGCTGCGCCGCCGTTCGCAGTAAGTGGGGATCCACGGGGACAACGAGCTACTCCGCCTCGACCCGATCCAGCTCCTCCGCGATCGCGACCGTCGCGCGGATGCTCAGCTCGAGGTTCTCGAGCGAGACGCGCTCGTTCGGGCCGTGGATGCCGAGCGTGTCTTGCAGGCGCAGCCGGCGCGGTACGAAGCCGTAGGCGGTGATGCCGAGCGCGCGGAAGTAGTGCGCGTCGGTGAAGCCGGCGATCACGCGCGGGACGACGTGCCCCCGCGGCCGGCTGCGCTCGGCGACGCGCTCGATCGCGCTCATCAGCGGCGACTGGGTCGGCGAGGAAAGCGCGGGCAGATCCAGCACGATCTCGAGCTCGACGGTCGGGTCGTCGACCGCGCCGGCGATCGTGTCGGCGAACGCGCGGCAGTTCTCGCCGGGCAAGAGGCGGGCATCGAGCGTCGCGGAAGCCTCGGCCGCAATCACGTTCGGGCTGTCGCTGCCCTTCAGCATCGTGATCGCGATGGTGTTCTGGACGAGCGCGCGCCGCCCCGGATCGGCGAGAAAGCGCTCGCGGAAGCTTGGGTTCAGCCCAAGCGAGCCGCGCAGCTCGCGCCACTGACGGCGCTCCTCCCGCGGCGCGAGCGACGCCATGCGAGCGAACATCTGCGCGACCTCGGGGGTCACGCGCAGCTCGTGCGGCATCGCGAGCACGCGCGAGAGCGCGCGCACGAGGCGATGGCCGGCGCCGCTCTCGCTTCCGACCGAGCCGTGCCCCGGAACGCCGCGCGCGGTCAGCCGTACCCAGCACGGCGTCTTCTCGGTGAAGGCGACTCCCCACACGTCGGGGTTGCCGGCATCCCCCGGGAGGATCCCAGCGCCCTCCGTCAATAGATAGGAAGCGCCGCGCAGCAGCTCGCGGTGATCGCGCGCGATCAGCCCGGCGCCTAGCGCGCCTCCGGTCTCTTCATCGGGAGTGGCGAGCAGAATCACGTCGCGCTCGAGCGGGCGTTCGCGGCGAGAGAGCTCGATCAGCGCGAAGAGGTGCGCAACCGCGACGCCCTTCGCGTCGAGCGCGCCGCGCCCGACCACGGTGCCGCCGCCCTCGACGCCCGCGAATGGATCGACCGCCCAGCCGGGCTCGCTCGCAGCAACGACGTCGAGGTGCGAGAGCAGCACGAGCGGCGGGCGCGAGCCGTTGCCGGGAACGCGCGCCCAAAGCGCCGCACGCCGGCTTTCGGGATTCGGCAGTGCGATCACGCGCGCCTCGATCCCTTCACGCCCCAGCGCGCGCGCGAGGTACTCCGCGAGTGCGCGCTCGTTGCCGGGCGGATTGGTCGTGTCGAAAGAAATCGCGCGCGCGAGCAGGCCGGCAGCGGCGGTACGCAAGTCCGCCGAGCGCTGGGGCAAATCGGTGTCGCCGCCTCGCGCCGTTGGCACGCTGGGTGCACCCGCGCAAGCCACTAGGCCAGCGAGAGCGGCACTCACCAACGTGCGGGCGAGAGCGAGGTTTTCGCGCCTCGAACAACGTTTGGTGACCGGGCGCACGAACAACCTCGCGAGCCGCGTGTATTTAGCACCTTCTACTGCATGCCGATCACAGAGGGGAGAACCCAAGCTGCCGATTGGGAGTCGGCACCAAGAAGAACAGATGAACGGCGCGCCGGGTCGTGGGGGAAATCGGTGAGCTGCTTGTCGGAGGTGTAATGAAGCTGCGACCGTTGCTCCAAGCCGCGCGCGCCCGTTCGAATGAGCTGGCGACCGGCATCGCGCTCACCCTGGCCTTTGCGTTCGGCGTCTCCGCGATCGTCCGCTTCGAAGCGGAATCGCGCGTCGGCGCAGTCGAAATGACGTCCGTGGCGCCCGTCGTCGCAGCGATCGTTCCGCCGCCGCGGCAGGCCGAGCCGGCGCCGCCGCCGCTCACCGTGATCGAGGGCGAGCTCGCGCGCCGTCAGACGCTGGGCGGCGCGCTCCGCAAGCACGGCCTCGGGGGCACCGCGATCGCCGAGATCGTCGACGCGATGTCGCCCGTCTTCAACTTCCGCTACGCGAAGGTCGGCGACGGGTACCGCGCGTCGCTCGCGCCGGGCGGCGAGCTGATCGACTTCGAGTACGTGCGTTCGCCGATCGAGAGCTACTCGCTGACGCGCAAGGGCGGTCAGCTAGTGGCCGCAAAGCACGAGCCGAAGGTGATCGTGCAGCGCGCGCTGCTCGCGGGCGTGGTCACGAGCAACCTCTATCAGTCGGTCGTCGACCTCGGCGAGACGGGCGAGCTCGCTCACGATTTCGCCGAAATCTTCGCGTGGGACGTCGACTTCTCCCGGGCGCAGCCGGGCGACGAGTTCCGCGCCGTCTACGAGCGCCGCTTCTACGAGACGAGCAACGGCCCGGTCTACTTGGGCCCGGGCCGCATCCTCGGCGCGCGCTACGCGAATCAGGACGGGGACTTCACCGCGATCTACTACGAGATTTCGCCGTCGCGCGGCGGCTACTACCGCCCCGACGGCAGCGCGGCCCAGCGCCAGTTCCTGCAGGCGCCGCTGAACTTCCGCCGCATCAGCTCGCAGTACGCGTCGAGCCGGCTGCATCCGGTGCTCGGCATTCGCCGCCCGCACCTGGGCGTCGACTACGCCGCTGCGCATGGGACGCCGGTCTGGTCGGTCGCCGACGGCACCGTCGTGTTCCGCGGCTGGAACGGCGGGCTCGGCAACGCGATCCGCGTGCGCCACCGCTCCGGCTACGAGACGGTCTACGGCCACCTGTCGGGCTTCGCGAAGCAGCTGCGCGTGGGCCACCGCGTCCGGCAGAAGGAAGTGATCGGGTACGTCGGCTCGACCGGCCTCTCGACGGGTCCTCACCTTCACTTCGAGTTCACGCTGAACAAGAAGTCGGTGAATCCGGCGAGCGTGAAGATCCCTCGCGGCGACCCGATCGGCCCCGGCCACATGCGCCAGTTCGTTCGCGTGCGAAACGACGTGCTCGGCACGATGGACCCGACGCCGTTCCGCATCCCGACGAACGAGGCGCTGTAGGCGCTCAGCAAGCGCCGCGTAGCGGCGCGCGCAGCGAGCCGGAGGCGAGCGGAATCGAACAGTGGCCTCGACGTGCGGTTCGCCTCACGGTGCGCTGTCCACGCATCCGGGGGTCAGTCTCCCAGCGCCCGCGACAGCGCCTTGGCAGCAAACACTTAGGGAGGCCTGGCCCGCGCGTCGCGCGATGTGCCAGCATGGATTTCCTCCTATGAGCGAATCCGCCCTCTCCGAACGTCTCTCTCGCCTCGGCAAGGCCCTCGGCGAGCGCGAGGCCGAGCATCGAGCGGCGGTCGCCGAGGCTTGGCGCCATGCGCAGACGCTGCGCGGCGAGGTGGCCGAGGCGCTCGCAGGCTTCCACGAGGCCGCCGCGGCGACGGGCGCTCCGCATCTTCGCGTCGAGCTCGGCCCGCTGCGGCTCGACGACAAGCACGTGCGCGCCGTCGAGTTCGATCTCACGCGCGGGCG
>DASTOI010000631.1:0-9633 GCA_035762585.1 Myxococcota bacterium | reverse complement strand
TCCAGAACAGAACCGGCGCACGCCCTCCGGCTCGAGCGGCCAGGTCATCCCCACCTTGTAGATGCACAGGCCGAGCGCCGCGCACTGCGCCTCGCCGAGCCCGAGCTCCTCGAGCGCCTGGCGCACGTCGAGATACGCCTTGCCCGCGGTCACGATCCCGAAGCGCCGCCGCGGCGCGTCGAGCGCGACGCGATCGAGCCCGTTCGCGCGCGCGAACGCCTGCGCCGCGGGCAGCTTCACCTGATAGACGGCGCGCTCGATCTCGAGCGGCACGTTGTTCATCGTGATGTGGTGGTCGCGCGCAGGAAACGCGAGCTCGGGCGTCACGATCCGCACGCGCTCCGGGCCGACCTCGACGGACGCGCCGCTGTCGACGGTGTCGGTCAGGCACTTCAGCGCGACCCAACAACCCGCGAAGCGCGACATCGCGAAGCCGAGCAGGCCGAAGTCGAGGTACTCCTGCACGGTGGCGGGATTCAGCACCGGGACCGCGGCGTGGATCATCGCCTGCTCGCTCTGGTGCGCGATCGACGACGACTTCGCGCCCGGGTCGTCGCCGCACAAAGCGAGCACGCCGCCGTGCTTCGCGGTGCCCATGTAGTTGCCGTGCTTGATCGGATCGAGCGAGCGGTCGACGCCGGGACCTTTCCCGTACCAGATCGCGAACACCCCATCCTTCTTCGGGCCCGGCTGCACCATCGCCTGCTGCGTTCCCCAGACCGCCGTCGCTGCGAGGTCCTCGTTCACGCCCGGCTGGAACAGGATGTCCGCGCGCTCGAGATGCGCGCGCGCTTCCCAGAGCGCCATGTCGTACGTGCCGAGCGGCGAGCCGCGATAGCCGGAGATGAAGCCCGCGGTGTTCAGGCCGGCGGCGCGGTCGCGCTCGCGCTGGAGCAACGGGAGGCGGACGAGCGCCTGAACGCCAGTCAGGAAGACGCGGCCCGACGCGCGCGTGTAGCGGTGGTCGAGCTCGTAGCTGGCGTCGAAGGGCGGCGTGCTCATGCGCAGCGCTGGGCGGTAGCGCCGGGGGGGAGAGGAATCAAACGGGAGCCCAGCGCCGGCCACCGGCGGCGCCGCGAGCCGTCGATCCTGTTTGTAGAAGCTGCTGATCTGTTAGGCGGGACCGGCGTCGTTCGAGCAGCAATCGATCGCTCCTGAATGGGGGCGTCGGTGCCGCTGCGAGGTACGAGACTTGCTTCCGCGCGTCTCACCACCGGGGACCCCCATGTGCACCGCGCGCCGCCCGTTGCTCGTGTTCGCTGCGTTCCTCGCGTTCGTCGCAGGGCCAGCGCTTGCGGGCTCCGACAAGGCCAGGCGCGCCGATCCGACGCTGCTCGCGGCGACGGGCGCGCTGGAGGCCGGCCGCGAAACCTTCCGCGGCGACACCTTCGGCAGCGAAGCGTTCTGGGGCGGGCAGCTACGCCTCCACGAGGCGGTGCTCGCGCTCTCGCCGCGCCAGCTCTTGGAGCTCGGCATCAAGGTCGACGCGGATGCGCTGCCGAAGCGGCTGGTCAAGGAGCTGAAGCGGGGCACGGTCGATCTCGACGATCCCGCCTCGACCTTGCTGCTGCTGCAGCTCGACGCGGCGCTCGGCGTGAAGGCGTTCTTCGACGCGGCGGGCGCCGCACAGTCGATCGGCATTCAGTGCGCGCTCTGCCACTCGACCGTCGACGACTCGGTCGCTCCCGGGATCGGAAGGCGCCGCGACGGCTGGGCGAATCGAGACCTCGACATCGGGAAGATCGTCGCCTCGGCGCCCGATCTGCGGCCGTTCGCGGAGCTGCTCGGCGTCGACGAGGCGGCGGTGCGAGCCGTGCTGACGGCCTGGGGTCCCGGAAAGTTCGACGCCGAGCTCGTGCTCGACGGGAAGGGCTTCCGGCCCGACGGGAAGACCGCCGCGACGCTGATTCCTCCGGCGTTCGGGCTCGCCGGCGTGAACCTGCACACGTGGACCGGCTGGGGGTCGGTGACGCATTGGAACGCGTTCGTCGCGAACCTCGAGATGCACGGGCTGGGCACGTTCTACGACCCGCGCCTCGCCGACGCCGACAAGTTCCCGATCGCGGCGCGCGCGGGCTTCGACGATGTCCGCAACACGCCGGACCTGATCACGCCGAAGCTCGCGGATCTCCACTTCTATCAGCTCGCGCTGCGCGCGCCGGACCCGCCGGCCGGCAGCTTCGACGCTGCGGCTGCAGAGCGCGGCGCCGCCGTGTTCGCCGGCAAGGGCGATTGCGCGCGTTGCCACGTTCCGCCGCTATTCACCGAGCCCGGCTGGAACCTCCACACGCCGGACGAGATCGGCATCGACGACTTCCAGGCCATGCGCTCGCCCGACGAGCGCTATCGCACCGCGCCGCTCAAGGGTCTGTGGACGCACGCGAAGGGCGGCTTCTACCACGACGGCCGCTTCGCGACGCTGGATGACGTCGTGAAGCATTACGACGCGACGTTCGGGCTGGGCCTCTCCGCGGGCGAGATCGCCGACCTGGTGCAGTACCTGCTGTCGCTCTGACGCGCGCGGCACGTCCGAAGGCCGAAGCGCACGGACGCGCCCCCGCCGCGCTCCCGATAGAGTGCGCGCCCTCGCACCCGGGAGCCGCGATGAAGCTCGGCATCACGATCCACGCCACCGATCTCGCGATGGACGTCGCGGAGCTCGCGCGCGAAGCCGAGGCGCGCGGCTTCCACTCGCTCTACATCCCGGAGCACACGCACATTCCGGCGAGCAGGCGCACGCCGCCGCCGACGGGCGAGGCGCAGCTCGCGCAGCAGTACTACCGCAGCCCCGATCCGGTGGTCGCGCTCGCCGCCGCGGCCGCGGTGACGCAGCGAATCCTGTTGGGGACCGGCATCGCGCTGCCCGCGCAGCACGACCCGATCGCCTACGCGAAGCAGATCGCGACGCTCGATCGCATCGCGCGCGGGCGCTTCGTGCTCGGCATCGGCTTCGGCTGGAACGAGGACGAGATGGAGAACCACGGCATCGACCCGCGCCGGCGCCGCGCGCACACGCGCGAGGTGATGCTCGCGATGCAGGCGCTCTGGTCGAGCGAGCTGGCGAGCTATCAGGGCGAGTTCGTGCGCTTCACGCCGAGTTATCAATGGCCGAAGCCGCTCCAGCAGCCGCGCCCGCGCGTGCTGATCGGCGGCGCGCCCGGGCCGCAGCTGTTCGCGCACATCGCGGAGTACGGCGACGGCTGGATGCCGATCGGCGGCGCGGGCATCAAGCAGGCGCTGCCCGAGCTGCGCGCGCAGCTCGCCGCGCGCGGGCGCGACCCGGTGAGCCTGCACGTGGTGCCGATGGGCGTGCTGCCCGACGCCGCGAAGCTCGCCCATTACCGAGAGGTGGGAGTCACGGAGTGCGCGCTGCGCGTGCCCTCCGCGCCGCGCGACGCGGTGCTGCCGGTGCTGGACGAGTACGCGCGGCTGCTACGCGCCTAACAGATGGGCTCGGCGTAGCGCGGGACGTCGCCGCGGCGCGCGGATTCCGGGTTTTCGGCGCGAAGGCGACGGCTCGACTTCACTCGCCGGCTCGCTGCGCCCTTCGCTTTCCGCTAATCGTGTGCGCCTCGCGCCGGCCCGCGCTCCTTTCGGCGGTGCTGGCTCGCTCGTCGAGGATGAAAACCGTCCGATGCGTGTCCCGAGCGCGCCTTGCGCAGCGTTGGTGCTCGAGTCACCAGCGCTTCCCGGCTCGGAGCCTTCGCGATGGCGCTGACGGCGCGCGACGCGGCGGCCTTGCTGAACACGTCGGAGCGCCAGGTCTACCGCTGGGTCGACGACGGCGAGATTCCCCACCAACGGGTGAACGATCAGATCCGCTTCAATCGCACCGAGCTGCTCGAGTGGGCCGCGAGCCGCCGCATCGAGATCTCGCTCGGCCGCTTCGACGTCGGCGAGGACGAACCCGGACCGAGCCTCGCCGCCGCGCTGCGCCGCGGCGGCGTCCACCGCGACTTCAGCGGCGCGGACCGCGAGGCAGTGCTCCGGAACGTCCTCGAGCTGACGCAGCTGCCCCCGAACGCCGACCGCGAGCTGATCGCGGAGACGCTGCTGGCGCGCGAGAAGTCTGCATCGACGGCGATCGGCGAAGGCGTGGCCGTTCCGCACGTCCGCCACCCGGTGGTCGCACCCGGCGAGCCTTGCTCCGTCGGCGTCTTCTACCTCAGCGAGCCGGTGCCTTTCGGCGCGCCGGACGGCAAGCCCGTGCGCACGGTCTTCATGATCGTGAGCCCGACCGTGAACGCCCACCTCCAGATCTTCGCCCGACTCGCGCACGCGCTTCAGGACCGCGGTTTCGCAGCGGCGATCGAGCGCCGCGTGGGTGATGAGGAGCTCCAGACGGAAGCGGCGCGCATCGACACCGCCGCCGCGGTCGGCGAGAGCGCGCGGTGACGCCGCTCGATTCTTTGCTGCTCGCGCTCGGGATTCTCGTCGCGTCGGCCTGCGCCGCGCTGTTGTTCGCGCGTACCGGTCGAATCGCGCAGATCGTGGCCGTCGGCGGAGTCGCGACAGGCAGCGCGCTCGGCTTGCTCGCGTCGCTGCAAGTGCTCGCGACGGGACGCGCGAGCGAGCTGGCCGCGCACTGGCAGGTGCCGGGAGGCGCGCTCGTCGTGGGCGTCGACGCGCTGAGCGCGTTCTTCCTGGCCGCACTGTTCGCCTTCAGCCCGTTCGCCGCCGTGTTCGGCCGCGCGTATCTCGCCCACCGCGATCGCGAAGCGCACGGCGCCGTCTCGAGCGCAGTCCTGTGCCTCTTGATCGCCGCGATGGCGCTCGTGCTCCTCGCGCGCCACGGGATGCTGTTCCTCGTCGCGTGGGAGGCGATGGCGCTGCTCGCCTACTTGCTGATCACGACCGATCATGGCGATCCCGAGGTGCGGCGAGCGGGCTGGACGTACTTGATCGCGTCGCACGTCGGTGTGCTCGCGCTGATCGGCCTGTTCCTCGGGCTCGCGAGCCGTGCGGGAGGCGCTCTCGACTTTGCTGCCTTCGGCGCCGGCGCGGGCCTGACGCCCGGCGCTGCGCTTCCGCTGTTGGCTCTCGCGCTGATCGGCTTCGGGATCAAGGCGGGCGTCGTGGGGCTCCATGTGTGGCTACCCGAGGCGCACGCGGCGGCGCCTTCGCACGTGTCGGCGCTGATGTCGGGCGTGCTCGTCAAGCTCGGTGTGTACGGGTTGTTACGGGCGACGCAGCTGCTGCCGGTTCCGGAAGCCGCGGGCGCCACGCTCATGTCGTTGGGAATCGCCGGCGCGCTCGGGGGAATCGCGCTCGCGCTCCAGCAGCGCGACCTGAAGCGCACGCTCGCCTACTCGACGATCGAGAACGTCGGGATCGTGCTGTTCGGCATCGGCTTCGGGTTCTGGGCGAGAAGTCGAGGGCTGCATCCGCTGGCATGCCTCGCTTTCGCCGGCGCCCTGCTCCACGTCTGGAATCACTGCGCGATCAAGGGGCTGCTCTTTCTCGCGGCCGGCAGCGTGGTGCACGCGACCGGAACGAAAGACCTCGAGCGCCTGGGCGGCCTGCTTCGCCGCATGCCGGTGACCGGCGCCGCGACGGTGCTCGCCGCGGCGGCGATCGCAGGTCTTCCGCCGCTGAACGGACTGGTCGGCGAGTGGCTGCTCTACCGAGGCCTCGCTTCGACGGCGCTGGAGGCCTCGTCGTGGGCCGGTACCGCGGCGATCGCAGGCCTCGCCGCGCTCGCGCTCGTCGGCGGGCTCGCAACGTTGTGCTTCGTGCGCCTCGTGGGCATCGCGCTGCTCGGCGAGCCGCGTTCGGACGGCGCACGGCGCGCGCACGAGTCCGGCCTCCAGATGACCACGCCGCTCGCGCTGCTCGCGCTCGGTTGCATCGGCCTCTCGCTCGCATCGCCGCTGCTCGTGAGCGCCATCGCGCTGCCGGTGCAGGAGCTCTCCGGCGGCCCCGTCGACCTGCACGCTCTGCGCACGGCGCTCGCCCCGCTGGCCACATTCAACGCGGGGCTGCTAGCGGCGATCGCCGCCGGCGTGCTGCTGTTCGCGCGCCGCGTTCGCAACGCGGCGAGCGACGAGACCTGGGGCTGCGGTTACACCGCGCCGAGCGCCCGCATGCAGTACACCGCGAGCTCGTTCGGCGACACGCTGGCGGATCGTGTCATGCCGCGCTGGCTGCGGGCGCGCACGGAGCGGCGCGCTCCCGGCGGGCTGTTCCCGCGCGCTGCGAACTTTTCCGCCCGCCACGAGGATCCGCTGACGCGGGGCGTCTACGAGCCGCTGCTCGAGCGCTGGGGCGATCGGTTCTCGCGGCTGCGCTGGCTCCAGCAAGGGAAGCTTCACATCTACCTCGTCTATATCGCCGGCGTCGCGGTCTTCGGGCTGTTCTGGTCCGCGCTCAGAAGCTGGTGGACAGCGTGAGCGAGCCGCTCGCGGTCGCCGCGCTCTCGCTGGCTCTCGCGAGCGCGCTGCCCGGCGCGCTGCCGCGCCGCTTCGAACGTGCTGCGGAGCGCATCTCGGCCCTGCTGATGATCGCCGGCGCGGCGTGCGGCCTGCTTGCGGGCTTCCTCGCGCTCGCGCCGGGCGCGGCTTCCAGCCCGCTCGAGCTGCCGTGGAGCATCCCGGCAGGCCGCATCGCGATCGAGGTCGACGCGCTGTCGGCCGTGTTCCTGATCCAGATCTCGCTGATCGCGGCGCTCGGCTCGGTGTACGGCCTCGAGTACTGGTCGCAGCGCGCGCACCCGGGCAGCGGCAGCAGGCTCCGCGCGGCCTACGGAGTTGTTACGGCGGGCATGCTGCTGGTGGTGATCGCCCGCAATGGCGTGCTGTTCCTGATCGGCTGGGAGCTGATGGCGCTGGCGGCGTTCGTCGCGCTCACCGCCGAGCACGAGAAGCCGGCCGTGCGCAGCGCCGGGTACATCTATCTGCTCGCCACGCGGACCGGCACGCTCGGCTTGTACGCGATGTTCGCGCTGCTGCTGGCGGCGAGCGGAACGCTCGACTTCGACGGCTGGGCGGGGGCGCTTCGTTCCGGCACGGCCAACGGTGTGTTCCTGCTGGCGCTGCTGGGCTTCGGGCTCAAGGCGGGCATCGTCCCACTGCATGTTTGGCTGCCGAGCGCCCACGCGGCCGCGCCGAGCCACGTCTCCGCGCTGATGTCCGGTGTGCTCATCAAGATGGGGATCTACGGGCTCGTGCGGATCACGTCGCTCTGCGACGCGCCCCCCGTCTGGTGGGGCGAAGCGTTGCTCGGGTTGGGCGTGATCTCGGCGGTGCTCGGCGTCGCGCTCGCACTCGGGCAGCACGATCTCAAGCGGCTGCTCGCCTATCACTCGGTGGAGAACATCGGGATCATCTGTCTCGGCCTCGGCGTCGCGCTGATCGGACGCTCGTCGGGCCGGCCGAGCCTGATCGTGCTCGGGATGGCGGGCGCGCTGCTGCACACTTGGAATCACGGGCTGTTCAAAGCGCTGCTCTTCCTGAGCGCGGGCTCCGTGCTCCACGCGACGGGCACGCGCGAGATCGATCGCCTCGGCGGCCTGCGCCGGCGAATGCCGGCCACCGCGCTCGCGTTCTTGGTCGGCGCCGTCGCAATCTGCGGTCTTCCGCCGCTGAACGGACTGATCAGCGAGCTGCTGGTCTATCTCGGGCTGTTCCGCACCGCAGTCGGCGCAACGGCCTCGAGCTGGCCGTACGGCGCGCTCGCGGCGACGGCCCTCGCGCTCGTCGGCGGACTCGCGATCGCCTGCTTCACGAAGGTGTTCGGTGCGGTGTTTCTCGGCAGTCCGCGCTCGCCCGACGGCGCGTCAGCCCACGAGTCGGGCCGCGCGATGCTCGTGCCGATGGGCGTCCTCGCGCTGCTCTGCGCCGCGATCGGGCTCGGAGCGCCGCTGCTCGCGCCGGTGCTCGATGCCGCCGTCGGCATCTGGGCCGCCGAGACTCCGCTGACTTCGCTCGCCGAGCTCGCGCCGCTTCGCACCGTCGCGCTCGTGAACGGCGGGCTCGTCGCGCTCTGCGCCTTGCTCGCGCTCTGGCTCGGCGCGCGCGTTCGAGGAGCGCAGCCGACGCTTCCGACCTGGGATTGCGGCTTCGCGCCGCCGGCGCCGCGCGCGCAATACACCGCGTCGTCGTTCGCGGATCTATTGCTGCGATCGCTCACCTGGATTTTGTATCCGGTGCGCGAGGCTCCCGAGCCGGGTGGCCTGTTTCCGCGCGCGGGGCGCTTCCAGAGTCACCTGCCCGACACCGTGCTCGACCGCGCGGTGCTCCCGACCGCCGCGCTCGCGTCGCGTGCTCTCGCCAGGCTGCGCCCGATTCAGCAGGGCAGCGTCCATCTCTACTTGCTCTACATCCTCGCGACGGTCGTCGCGCTGCTCGTGTGGAGATGAGACCGATCATGCTCGATGGGATGATCCACCTCGCGTTCGTGCTGCTGTTCCCGCCCCTCTTGCTCGGCGTGATCAACAAGACGAAGGCGGCGTTTGCGGGCAGGGTCGGGCCGCCGCTGCTGCAGACGTATTACGACGTCGCGAAGCTCCTGCGCAAAGGCTCGGTCTTCAGTCGCACGACGACTTGGGTGTTTCGCGCCGGCCCGGTCGTGGGGCTCGCGACCACGCTTCTCGTGGCGCTGATCGTCCCGCTCGGCGGCCACGCGGCGCCGCTCCACTTCGAAGGCGACTTCATCTTGTTCGCGTACGCGCTCGCGCTCGGGCGCTTCTTCACGGTCGCGGCGGCGCTCGACACCGGCTCCGCATTCGAGGGCATGGGCGGCGCGCGCGAGGTCGCGTTCTCGTGCCTGGCCGAGCCGGCGCTGTTCCTCGCGCTGCTCGTAGTCGCGCGCGCCACCGGCACGCTTTCGCTCAGCGAGATGTTAGGGCCGCACCTCGCAGGCGTGTGGTCGACCGCGGGCGCCGCGCTCGCTGCCGTCGCCGTCAGCCTGTTCGTCGTGCTGCTGGTCGAGAATTGCCGGATTCCGTTCGACGATCCGAACACGCACCTCGAGCTGACGATGATCCACGAGGTGATGGTGCTCGATCACGGCGGTCCGGCGCTCGGCCTGATCCAGTACGGCGCCAGCATCAAGCTGTTCGTGTTCGCGGCGCTGCTGCTCGGAATCGTCGTCCCGCTCGGCGCCTCCGCGCCGTGGTTCGCAGTGCCCGCGCTGGCGGTGGCGCTGATCGGCGTCGCGGTCGCGGTGGGCGTGCTCGAGTCCGTGATGGCGCGCCTGCGCCTCACGCAGATTCCGACGCTGCTGGTCGCGGCGTCCCTGATGTCGGCGTTCGGCGTCGTGCTGCTGGCGAGGTCCTGACGATGGGCTCGGTGGTCGACTCATCGCTCGTCCCGATCCTGCTCCTCAACTTCATGCTGCTCGCGACGAGCCGGCTGCGCGCGCTGATCAACGTCTCCGGGCTGCAGGGCGCGCTGCTCGGCGTGCTCACGGTGCTCGTGCATGGAGGCCTCGACGCGCGCCCCGGCCTGCTCGCGGCCGGCGCAGTCGCGATCAAGGGGATCCTGATCCCGGGCATGCTGCATCGTGCCCTGCGGGACGCCGCGATCCGCCGCGAGATCGATCCGCTGATCGGCTACGTCACGTCGCTGCTGCTCGGCGCGCTCGCGACCGGCGGCGCGCTCGCGTTCGCGAGCAGTCTGCCGCTCGCGCCGGAGC
>DASTOI010000630.1:0-2235 GCA_035762585.1 Myxococcota bacterium | reverse complement strand
GCGAAGTCGAAACGGAACGGAGGATCCATGCCGGGACCGCTGGACGGGATTCGCGTGATCGAGGTCGCGCAGGAGATCCAAGGGCCGTACGCGGCGATGCATCTCGCCGACCTCGGCGCCGAAGTGATCAAGGTGGAGACGCCGAAGATCGGCGATCTCTCGCGCCACATGCGCATCAAGCTGATCGCCGGGGAGGGCGCGAAGAACGCCGAGTTCAGCCACTACTTCCTCGCGATGAATCGCGGCAAGAAGAGCATCACGCTCGATCTCAAGCACGCGGACGCGAAGGAAGTGTTATGGCGGCTGCTCGAGCGCGCGGACGTGCTCGTGACGAACTATCGCCCCGGCGTGCTGGAGCGGCTCGGCTTTCCGTGGGAGGAGATGCAGCGCAGAAATCCGCGGCTCGTGTTCGCGCAAGGCTCGTCGTGGGGACCGCACGGTCCGTGGCGCACGCGGCCGAGCCGCGACACGCTCGCGCAAGCCGTCGGCGGGCTGATGGCAAAGACCGGCCCCGAAGACGGCGAGCCGCACGCGGCGGGCGCGCTCGTCGCCGATCACTCGGGCGCGCTCACGCTGCTCGCGGGCATCCTCGCGGCGCTGTTTGCGCGCGAGCGGACGGGCCGCGGCCAGCGGGTCGACGTCTCGATCTACGGCACCGTGCTCGCGCTGCAGCCGATGGAGCTGAACTTCACGTCGCTCTCGGGCGTCGAGACGCCGCGCGCCGGGCGCGGCCACCAATTCCTGCACGGCGTCTGGGGGGCGTTCCCGACCAAGGACGGGCACATCTGCTTGGCCGGCGTCGACGACAAGCGCTGGGCCGCGTTCTGCGACGCGCTCGGCATCCAGCACCTGCGCGACGATCCGAAGCACGACGTGGTGACGCGCAATTATCACGGGCAGGCGACCTCGGACGTGCTCGATCAGATCTTCCCGCAGCGCACGACCGCCGAGTGGATGGAGCGCCTCACAGCGATCGACGTGCTCGCCGCTCCGGTCGCGAGCTATCAGGAGATTCTCGCGAGCGAGCAGGCGGCGCTGAACGGCTACCTGACCGAGATGGATCACCCCGAGCTCGGGAAGATCCGCATCGTGGGCTCGCCGCTCGGGCTGTCTGAGACGCCCGTCACAGTTTCTGCGCCCCCGCCCGAGCTCGGCCAGCACACCGAAGAGGTGCTGCTCGACGCCGGCTTCGAGTGGAGCGAGGTCGAGGCCTTGCGCGGCAACGGCGCGACGTGAAGCTGTGGCGGTTCGCACCGGGGGGTCCATGAAAGCTTTCTTCCGCACACCGCTCGTCCCGCTCGCGCTGCTCGGCAGCCTGCTTGTTATGGCCGGCTGCGCTTCGAGCGGCGGCAGCAGCCGCGACGACGCGAGCAGCCCCAGCTCCTCATCCACCGCGCGCGCCGACGCGACCTACTCGGAAGACACCGTGTTGCGCCAAGCCGAGGGCGTGTTCGGCGAAGGCGCCGAAGGCATCGGCGAGCTGATCGGGCGCGCATTCAAGCGCTACGGCCGGCCGAACGCGGTGATCCGCGGTGAAGAAGGCGGCGGCGCGCTCGTCGCCGGCCTCCGCTACGGCAAGGGCAAGCTCTTCTTCGCAGGCGGCGGCGCGCGCGACCTCTATTGGCAGAGCCCGTCGCTCGGCTTCGACGCCGGCGGAAACGCCGCGAAGACCTTCATCATGGTCTACAACCTGAGAAGTACGCAGGACCTCTTCCAGCGCTACCCGGCCGTCGACGGCAGCCTCTACTTCATCGGAGGCGCCGGCCTCAACTACAACCAGATCGACGACACCGTGCTCGCCGTGATCCGCGTCGGCGTCGGCTGGAGGGCCGGCGTCAGCGTCGGCTACCTGAAGTTCACGCCCGAGGCGAGCATCAATCCGTTCTGAGGTGTTAGGGAGGGCTCGAGGAGGGCCGCATGAGCGTGACGGGGCCGCTCTCGCACATCGACATCTCCGTCGGCTATCCCGAGCGCTCGATTCCGTTCTACGCCGCGCTCTTCGAGTCGCTCGGCTTTCGCCGCAGAAACGTTCCGATGGCCGAGTGGCAAGGCCCCTCGCCCCGCCGCGCGACCTGGGGCGCGAAGTACCCGGATGGGACGCGCTACGGATTCGAGGTGCGCCCGGCGCGCCCGGAGAGCCGCGATCGCAAGTACGACCGCTACGAGCCCGGTCCACATCACCTGGCGTTTCACGCCGAGAGCCGCGCGGTGGTCGACCGCGTCCACCAGGCGATG
>DASTOI010000629.1:0-6449 GCA_035762585.1 Myxococcota bacterium | reverse complement strand
GCCCCGCCGCGGCTGCGCTGCCCGCGCCGCCGTGTCTTCGCGCGGAGTCTTCGATCGCGCGATCCGACTCCGCTACTTCAGCTGCGTCCGGTCGTAGTCGAGAATCGTGCGCGCAATGATCAGCCGCTGGATCTGCCCAGTCCCCTCGTAGATGTCCGTGATCCGCACGTCGCGAAACCACTTCTCGACGAGATGCTCGCGCGAGACGCCCAGCGGCCCTAACAGATCGATGCAGCCCTGCGTGATCTCGCGCACGGCGCTGCCCCCTTTGGCCTTGCTGATCGACGCCTCGAGATTGTTGTGCTTCCCGCTCTGCGACAGCCACGCGGCGTTCAGCACCGTCAGCATCGCAGCCTCCTGCAGCGCCTCGAGCCGATGGAAGCGATCCGCCGCCGCGCTCTTCCCGTGCACGCCCGCGCCGTACGAGAGATCGACGCCCGCCGCCTCGAGCTGCTCGCGCGTGAAGTCGAGCGCCGCCTGCGACATGCCGAGCCCGAACGCCGCCGTCATCGGCCGCGTCATGTTGAACGTCTTCATCACGTCGCGGAAGCCGCCGGACTCGCCCTTCGGAATCTCCTCGCGTCCACCTAACAGGTGATCCCGCGGAATGCGGCAGTCCTTGAACACGTAGGCCGCCGTGTCGTCGGCGCGGATGCCGAGCTTCTTCTCCTTGTGCGCGACGATGAAGCCGGGCGCCGTCTTCGGGATGAAGAAGGACTTGATGCCGGCTCGGCCGGCGCTCTTGTCGAGCGTCGCCCACACCACCGCGCCCTCCGCGCGGCAGCCCGTCGTCACGAAGATCTTCTCGCCGTTGATCACCCACTCGTTCGTGGCTTCGTCGAGCTTCGCGGTGGTTTGGACGAGGGAAGGATCGGAGCCGCAGCCCGGCTCGGTGATCGCCATCGAGAGCAAGAGCCCGCCCCACCTCGCCTTCTGCTCGGGCGTGCCGCTCGCCGAGAGCGCCGCGTTGCCGAGCCCGACGCCGCGACCGCGCCGCATGCGCACGGAATAATCACCCCAGGTCTGGCCGGCGGTGATCAGCATGCCGAGCACGACGGGGCCGCTGTCCTTGGGGCCCTGCTTGCCCATCACCGCGAACGCGCCCGGAAAGTCCTTCGCCTCGGGCAGCTCGTCGGGCGGGAACTCGTGCTCGTTCTCGTCGTAGTGGCGCGCGTAGTTGCGCGCGACGAGCGCCTCGCTGCGCACGTAATCGAGCACCTTCTGGTCTTTCTCGCTGAGCGTGAAGTCGATCATGAGAAGTCTCCGGAGAGTTGTTGCGGGCTAGAGCGAGGCGACCGTGTCGAGCACCGACAGCGTGCGCGCGTGCCGGTACCACATCTCGACCGGGTGCTCGCGGATGAAGCCGTGGCCGCCGAGCACCTGCACGCCGGCGTCGCTGAGCTTCACCGCCTGCTCGGCCGCGTAGCCGAACGCCTGCGCGGCTTCGCGCGTCGCATCGCGGCCGTGCTCGAGGAAGCTCGCCGCCTTCCACGCGAGCCAGCGCATCGCGTCGACCTCGATGCGCATGTCGGCGAGCTGGAACGCGATCGCCTGCTTCTGCGCGATCGCCTCGCCGAACGCGCGGCGGTCCTTCGCATACGGGATCGCGTACTCCATCACCGCGCGCGTGAGGCCGGTGAGCAACGCCGCGCTCGCGGCGCGCGACGTCGCGAGCAGCCGGCGCGCGTCGATTCCGCGCTCGCCGCCGAGGCGCGCGCTCGCGGGCACCTCGACTCGCTCGAGCGTGAGCGCGAACGCCGGCAGCGCCTTCATGCCGAGCAGCTTCTCGCGCTCGCCGAGCGTGACGCCCGGTGCGCTGCGCGGGACCACGAACGCATCGAGCGCCGCGAAGCCCGGCTTCGCCGCGTTCGCGCTGCGCGCGATCACGAGGAAGTCCTGCGCCAGATCGCCCATCGCGACGAAGCGCTTCTTCCCGTTCAACACGAAGCGATCGCCTTTCGCCTCGGCGGTCGTCGTCAGCGCGAGCGGATCGAACACCGGCGACGGCTCGATCCACGCGATCGCACCGGTCGCGAACTGGCTGCCGCAGAAGCGCGGCAGCAGCCGCGCCTGCTGCTCGGGCGTGGCGTGATCCGCGATCGCGAATGCGAACGCGCTCGGCGCCGTCGCCGCGAGCGCGAGCGCCGCGTCGCCACACGCGAGCTCCTCGAGCACGAGCGCATTCGTCACCGGTGAGCGCGGCTCGCCTCCGCCGCCCACCGCGCTCGGCAACTGCGTCTCAGTCAGCCCTAATTCCCAGGCTTGCTGGAGGAAACCGGCGGGCAGCTCGCTCGCCTCGTCGGCGGCGCGCGCCGCAGGGCGTACGACGCCGGCCGCGAAATCACGCAACGTGTCACGGACGAGCTCCTGCTCTTCCGTCGGACCGAACGAGATCATCGGGAGACTCCTTCTGCGGAATTGGCGCGGCCGGCGCGCGGGCCCGGCAGCGCGACCTGATGAAAGAAGTGATCGAGCGCTTCGCGGCCGCCCTGCTTGCTGAGCAGCTCGCGCTTGCGCGCATCGCGCGGATCGAGGAAGCCGAGCGCGACCGCGCACCAGACGCGCGCGTCGGCCGTGTACTGCACGTCCGCGTTCGGCGCGAAATCGGGGGTCACGCGGCAGGCGCCGTCGTCGATCGCGACCGTCCAGACGCCGCCGCCCGCGCCGGTGAGCCGCACCTCGAACACGATCTGCACGCCACGCGCACGCTCCTCGCGCAGCAGGAACGGCAGCGCCTCCATGATCGACTGCGCCGACGTCTCCGTGAAGCGCTCGAGATCGAGCTCGAGGTCGATCGCCGCGTGGTGCACGTACCAGCGCGCGAGCGCCGAGATCACGGGGGCGAGATCGTGCGCGCTCGGCGCCGCGGAGTAGAGGCCGCGCTCACCCTCTTCGCGCGCGACGAGCCCGTCCTCTTGCAGCTGCCGCAGCCGCGCCGAGAGCACCCGCGGCGCGATCCCGGTGCGCCGCCGCAGCTCTTGGAAGCCGCACGGGTGCAGCAACAGATGGCGCACCAGCACGAGCGTCCACTTGTCCCCGAGCCAGTCGAGCGCGCGCGCGACCGGATCGAAGATCTGCGCCGGCCGCGGGATCTGCGCGGGCGCCGCCGCGCTGCGCCGCGGCGAACGCCTCGCCGCCGCGCGTCCGCTGCGCCGGTTCGTGTCGGATTCTCTGGGAGATATCCGCTTGGCCATCGGATGAGTATCTACTGAATATCGATCTCGATGCAACCGTCCGGCGCTGCGTACGCGAGGTCCCGGCCGCCGAACCCGTCAGCCGCGACGCGCAGCGTCCCCGGCTGCATCCACCGAGAACCCGCCGGCGCGAATCTCTTCTTCAGCGCTGCCAGCCCGAACGTCGGCAGGTTTCGGTCGCCCGCGTTCGCACCTAAGTTGCACGCGCCGGAGGTGGACAGAGGATCGCCGGCGGGCAAGCACCGCCCGCGGGAGGAAAGTCCGGGCTCCAGAGAGCAGGAAGGTCGTTAACGGCGACCCGGGGCGACCCGAGGGAAAGTGCCGCAGAAACACACCGCCGATGGCCCTCGATCCCGTGCGCGCGGTGAGCGCGCGCGGAGGAGGCACAGGCAAGGGTGAAATCGTGAGGTAAGAGCTCACGCGTCGCCGGGCGACCGGCGGCGGGGCAAACCCCTTCCGGAGCAAGCTCGAATAGGGACGCTGCGCGGAGTGGCTCGCTCCCGAGTCGGAAACGGCTCCAGCGTCCGGGTGAGAGCGCTCGAGCGACACAGCAATGTGTCGCCTAGAGGAATGATCCTCACTGGCCGAGAGCAATCGGAGCCGGAACAGAACCCGGCTTACCGTCCACCTCCGGCAAACCGCGGCGCGCTTCGCGCGCGGGGCTTGCTCGGAGGCGCTGCAGCTGGCGGCGCTTCGCGCCGCAGCTGAGCGCCTCCGCTGCCGGTACCAGCTGCCTGCTCGTCAGAATTTCTGACCGAACCGAATGCCCACCGTGCGCGGGGTCCCCGTCGTGATCGCTGTGCGCGTGCAGATCTTGAAGTCGCATCCCGTGGCCCGAGCGACGTCGACTCGCTCGTCGCCGACGTTGTCGACGTAGAGCTCGGCGTGGAAGCGCTCCGCCTCGACGCCGACGGAAAGATCGACGAGCTGATAGGCGCGGTTGCGACCGCCCAGCACGTTCTGCTCCGCAGGCAGCAGCGCCGAGCGCGTAGAGCCTTGGAAGATCAATGAGCTCTGGACATAGGCCCCGAGCTCGCCGACGTCGAAGCTGTAACGCCCCGTCAGGTTGGCCTTGTAGTCGGGCACGATCGGCAGCGTCGTGCCCTTAGAGGCGAAGTCGACGAAGTCGATCGGCCCGCACGTACCCGCCGTTCCGGTGATGTCCTTGCAGAAGTCCTCGCGCAGCTCTCCGTCGAGAATCGAGAGTCCTCCCGAGAGGCTGAGGTTCTCGATCGGCACCCAATCGACCGCCGTCTCGAAGCCCGCAATCCTTGCCTTGCCCGCGTTCGTGATGATCGTGAGCCCGTTCACGCCGAGATACGAGAACTGGAAGTCGTCCCACTTCTGCCAAAAGAAGGCGCCGTTCAGACGTAGGGTGTTGTCTAGCCAAGACGTTTTGAAGCCGAGCTCGTAGTTCGTGAGGAAGTCGGCTTTGTATGGCGGGAACTGGCTGTTGCGGTTGACGCCGCCGGGGCGGAAGCCCTTGGACCAGGTGGCGTAGATCATTCGTTCGTCGTCGAAGCGGTAAGTGAGATTCACCTTCGGCGTGTAGTCGTCCTGCTTGACCACGGTGTCGAGGTTCGTGCAGGGCGCCGTTCCCGAGATGCCATCGAAGGGGACCCAGCTCGAGCTGTCGAACCGCGCGTCGCCAGCTTGGAAGCTGCACAGCGTCTCACCGCTATTCCCGCTGCCGCTCCAGTCGTCGTTCAAACCGAAGTAGCCCTTCAGCGAGTTGCGCGTGCGGAACAGACGAATGCCGCCGGTGAAGGTGAGCGGGTCGATGATGTCGAGGCTCGCCTCGCCGAACAGCGCGTAATCCCGATCGACGCGCTTCTGCTCCGTGAGCCAGATCGTGTCCGACCAGCCCGTGACCTCGTAATCGGTGAGGCTGAGGTCGTCGATCAGATAGCGCTGCTCGATGCGGTGCTGCTGGCGCTGGAAGAAGAAGCCCCCGATGAAGCGCAGGCGCTCGTCCTGCGGCGTCGCGACGCGGATCTCGTGCGCGTGGCGGCGATAGCGATCCTTGCCCTTGATGAACTGCGTCGGATCGATCACGAACGCACCGCCCGATTCGTAGATCACGCTGCCATACACCGAGTCGTAGAAGTACGAGTAGTCCGAGTAGTCGGCCCGCGTGTTGTCATCTCGGTGCAAGTAAGAGCCCGCGTAAGTGACGTCCAGGTTCGCGATCGTCCCCTCGACGGTGAGGGCCGCTTGCACCCAGCCGTCGCGAGAGCGCTCGGGCTTGAAGCGGACCGTCTCGCGCTTCCCCACGCTGGGGTCGTAGTTGAAGGCGCCGTTCGCCTTCTGGAGCTGGCCCATCACCGCCGGCGTGATCGTCCAGCCATCCGTGAGGTCGACGTGCAGCGCGGCGCGCGCACCGTAGGTGTCGACGTCGTTGTAGTCCTCCTTCACGAAGGGAGCGTTGTCCGTGGCGACTGCCGGCTGACCGAGCCCCGCGTTGGCCGCTGTCGCGCTCGAGTACGTCCGCGTCCCGAACACGTTGTCGATGAAGCCGCCCTCATGCTGGCTCCAGCCGACCAGACGGATCGCCATCTTCTCGCCGAGCGGCACGTTCACCATCGCTTCCGCGACGTAGCCAGGCTCGTCCCCGATCAGATTCGCTTCGAGGTCGTAGCTGGCCTCGAACTCTCCGACGCGCGGCTTGTTGGTGATGATGCGGATCGTTCCGGCCTGAGAGCTCGCGCCGTACAGCGTGCCCTGCGGACCCGCGAGCGCCTCGACGCGCTCGATGTCGTACAGGTGGACGTCGAGCGCTCCTTGAATGGTCGTGATCGGCTGCTCGTCGAGATAAATGCCGACGGTCGGCTGCGAACCGGAGTGGTTGCCGTTGTCGCCGCTGCTCACGCCGCGGAAGAACACGCGCGAAAAGCCCGGGCCGCTGGACGTGTACGAGAGGCTCGGCAGGAACTTCGCGTAGTCGTCGAAGTCCTCGACCCGCAGATCCTCGAGCTGTTGGGTTCCGAATGCCGTGATGCTGAGCGGCACGTCCTGGAGATTCTCGGCGCGCTTCTGCGAGGTGACGATGATTTCCTCGACGCCGCCCGTTTCGCCCTGCGCCGTCTGCGGAGCAGCGGGCGGCGCGGGCTCGGTGTCCTGCGCGCGCGCCGGCGTCGCGAATGCCATCGCCGCCGCGAACGGCCCGAAGGCCGCCACGTTTCGCTTTCGCTTGGCGAGCTCGCGTTGCAGTTTTCGCATTCGGCTACGGGTCATGAGGATCTCCATGAGTTGAGG
>DASTOI010000628.1:0-2717 GCA_035762585.1 Myxococcota bacterium | reverse complement strand
CCCGGAATCTCGAGCGTCACCTTGCCGGCGCCGTGGCGCCATTGGCGCACCATCACGAGCTCGCCGCGCGCCGTCGTGGCGACCACGTTCACCCACGCGTCCGCGTCGATCGTGAAGAAGGGATGCGAGCTGCGCGTGTGCGGCGAGAGCACGGTCGCGCGCGCGACGCGGAACACGCGGCAGTCCTGGAGGAGCTCGCGTCCGATCACTTCCCACGCCGGCGGCGCTTCGCCGCGCGGCCCGACCGCGCCCGGCTTGCGCGGCGCGCTCATCCCGCCGGCTCGAGCACGATCTCGATGCCGGAATCGCCGGGCTTTGCGGGCCCGGAGGCGCGCCCCTCGAGCCCGCCGGCGTCGCGCGTCGTCGCGTTTCCGTCGAGATCGATGCGGGCGGTCAGCTGAAACGGCCCATCCCAAGGCAGCGCGGCGATCATGCGGTTCTCGGGGCCGAGCCGGAAGTCGAACGGAAAGCGCGGCGCCGGAATTCGCAGCACCGCGGTCGGCGGGCCCGCCTCGCCCGTGCGAGCAATCACGAACAGCGTCGCGCCCGCCGGCAGCGCGGCGCTCTCGCCGAGGCGAATCGTGCCGCTGAGCGGCGGCCCGGCGTTCTCGGGCGCGGTGATGCCGGCGACCGCGGGCGCGCCGCCCGCGAGCTGCTCGGGCGATGGCGGCAGCTCGGCCGGCGCTCCCGCCGCGCGCTCCGCGCCTTCCGGGAAGATGCGCGACAGATCGGGCTGGACGACCGGCTCGTTCGGGTCGTACGGCTCGACCTTGCGATCGAACGGATCGCAGCCGGCGAGGGCGAGCGCGGCGAGGAGGGCGAAGACGGGGCGCGCGTGCATCGGCGCACCTTAGAGCCCTTCGCGCCGATCCTCCCGTCGGCACCGTCGGAAAATCGACCGCACGGACGCAATGAAGCGCTAGCGTGGCCTCGAGCCTAGGGGTGGGTCGCAGCAGCGATCCTGAGAAGACACCCTACGAACCTGATCTCGTTCATGCGAGCGGAGGGAAGGCTCACTGGCGCACGCCGGCGACCTCCTTCGTTTTCGCTGAGAGTCGAAGGAGCGCACGATGGCGACCCAACAACTTCCGCCGCTCGGACAGAATCCGTCGAGCCGCGCACAAGGCACGACGCCCGGCAGCTTCGCGAATGCGCCGCAGCTCGGCGGGCCGCGCAGCTTCAGCTCGCCGGATGCGCCCGGCATGCCGCAGCCGTCGGAGCAGACCGCGTGGGATTTCCTGCCGCGCGGCTGGCGGCGCGACGCGGCAAGCGGCTTCGCGGTCGCGCCCGCTGGCTTCGAGCCATCGACCCAGCTCGAGCACGCTCGCCTCGGAGTTGTTACGCCGGAGATGCGCCGCGTCGCCGAGCGCGAGCCGCACCTCACAGCCGAGCAGGTGCGCGACGAGGTCGCGGCGGGGCGCATGGTGATCCCCGCGAACAAGGTGCACCTCGGCTGTGCGCTCGATCCGATGGCGATCGGGCGCGCGAGCAAGACGAAGGTGAACGCGAACATGGGCGCGTCGCCGATCTCGAGCTCCACCGACGAGGAGGTCGAGAAGCTGCGTTGGGCCGAGCGCTGGCAGGCCGACACCGTGATGGATCTCTCCACCGGTGGAGATCTCGACGCGACGCGCGAAGCGATCGTCCAGCACGCGACGGTGCCGATCGGAACCGTGCCGATCTACTCGATGATCATCGGCCGCAAGATCGAAGAGCTCGACGAGCGGATGATCCTCGAAGGCATCGAGCATCAGGCGCGCCAAGGCGTCGACTACATGACGATCCACGCCGGCGTGCTGCAGGAGCACCTGCCGTTCGTGCGCAGGCGGCTGATCGGCATCGTCTCGCGCGGCGGCTCGCTGCTCGCGAAGTGGATGATCACGCACGGCAAGCAGAACCCGATGTACACGCTGTGGGACGAGATCTGCGAGATCCTGCGCCGCTACGACGTCACGTTCTCGATCGGCGACGGGCTGCGGCCCGGCGGGCTCGCCGACGCGACCGACGCCGCGCAGCTCGCGGAGCTCGAGACGCTCGGCGAGCTGACCGAGCGCGCGTGGCAGCACGGCGTGCAGGTGATGGTCGAGGGGCCCGGCCACGTCCCGTTCGATCAGATCGAATACAACATGAAGCTGCAGCGCCGGCTCTGTCACGGCGCGCCGTTCTACGTGCTCGGCCCACTCGTTACGGACATCTTCCCGGGCTACGACCACATCACGAGCGCGATCGGCGCCACCGCCGCGGCTTATCACGGTGCCGCGATGCTTTGTTATGTGACGCCGAAGGAGCACCTCGGCCTTCCGAAGAAGGACGACGTGAAGCAGGGCTGCGTCGCCTACAAGATCGCGGCGCACGCGGCCGACGTGGCGCTCGGGATTCCGGGCGCGCGCGACCGCGACGACGAGCTGACGAAGGCGCGCGCGGCGCTGAACTGGCAGCGCCACTTCGAGCTCTCGTTCGATCCCGACCTCGCGCGCGCCTATCACGACGAGGACCTCGACGTCGACACCGACTTCTGCGCGATGTGCGGCCACGACTGGTGCTCGGTGCGCATCAGCAAGGAGATCGAGCAGTTCGTGAGCGGGAAGGACGAACGCTACGCATGGAGCTCGCCGAAGCTCTCCTCCGCGCTGACGGCGGAGCAGAAGCAGGTGCTCGAGAAGCGCGGCGTGCTCTCGCCGGCGGAGATTCATCGGCTCGCGACGAAGACGCGCGAG
>DASTOI010000627.1:0-3240 GCA_035762585.1 Myxococcota bacterium | reverse complement strand
CGCGTCGGCGCCGCCCGCCATCTCGGCCGCGAGCGCGGTCTGCGCCCACGCGCACCACGCGTCCCACGCCGGCTCGGAGTCGCCGGCGAGCGGCTCGCACTCGGCGTCGTCGAAGCGCACGCGGCCCTGAGGCCGGCTCGCGTCGAGCACGCTCTCCGCCTCGACGTGTACGCCCGGCGCGCCGGCCTCCACGACGGCGACGCGCAGCGCGCCGCTCGCGGAGTCGCGCGCCGGCACGACGAACAGCGTCGCGCGCGCCGCCGCCCACACGTGCGCCTTCTCGCCGCGCACCCGCGTGCCGCTCAGCGGGCAGCGCGTCGCGCGCGCATCCCACGCGCCGACCGGCTCGACGTGCGCGACGCTCGCGATCGCCTCGCCGCCCGCGATGCGCGGCAGGAAGCGCTCGCGCTGCGCGTCGCTTCCTGCGAGCTCGATCAGCTTCGCGGCGAGCAGCGTGAGCAGCAGTGGTGACGGCAGTAGCTTGCGCCCGGTCTCCTCGGCGATCACCGCGAGATGGACCGCGCCGAAGCCCGCGCCGCCGCACTTCTCAGGGACGACGAGCCCGGTCCAGCCGAGCTCGCCGAGCTCCGCCCACCAAGTGGGATCGTCGCCGCGGGAGTCGCGCGCGAGGCGCCGCAGCTCCGCGGGCGTCACGCGCTCCGCGAGCCAGCGCCGCGCGGCGTCGCGCAAGAGCGCATGCTCTTCGTCGAAGCGGAGGCGGACCGCCACCTAACGACTCTTCGCGAGCCCGAGCACGCGCTCGCCGAGCACGTTGCGCAGGATCTCGCTCGTGCCGCCGGCGATCGTGCCGGCGAAGCTGCCGAGGTAGCTGTGCGCCCACTCGCCGGCGCCCGGCGCAGAGGCGTCCTTCCAGAGCGACGCGTCGGCGCCGAGCAGATCGAGGCCGAAGTCCGCGAGCCGCTGCGCGTGCTCGGTGCCGGTGAGCTTCGCCATCAGCGGCAGCGCCTGCGGGCGATCGGCGACGAGGCCGGGCACGCGCGCGCGCGCCGCGTCGTAGCGCAGCGCGGTCGCCTCGATCGCGAGCGCGGCGAAGCGGTCGCGCACGGCGCCGTCGCCGCGCAGCGCGGGCGGAGCGCTCCGTAACAACGCGAGCAGCTCGCCGAAGCCGGCGCCGCCCATCCCCGACGCGCCCGCCGAGCCCTCGCTCGCGCCGCGCTCGAACGAGAGCGTCGCGGTCGCGAGCTCCCAGCCCTGGCCTTCGCGGCCGAGCAGCGCATCCGCCGGGATGCGCGCGTTCGTGAAGATCACCTGATTGAACCCGGCCTCGCCGGTGACCTTGACGAGCGGGCGCACCTCGACGCCGGGCACGCGCATCGGCGCGAGGAAGTACGAGATGCCCGCGTGCTTCACGGCGTTCGGGTCGGTGCGCGCGAGCAGGATCATGTAGTCCGCGAAGCGCCCGAGCGACGTCCAGACCTTGTGGCCGTCGATCACATAGGCGTCGCCGTCGCGCACCGCGCGCGTGCGCAGCGACGCGAGATCGCTGCCCGAGCCGGGCTCGCTGAAGCCCTGGCACCAGATCTCGTCGGCTCGTAACAACTTCGCGAGGAAGCGGGCGCGCTGAGCTTCCGTGCCGTACCGCAGGATCATCGGGCCGGCCCAGGCGAGCGCGACGTTGTTGACGAGGAAGGGCGCGCCGGCGCGCGCGAGCTCCTGGTCGATCGCGCGCTGCGCGCCGCGCGCGACCCCGCGGCCGCCGTACTGCGCCGGCCACTCGGCGCCGACGAAGCCGGCGTCGTAGAGCCGCGCTTGCCATGCGCGCAGCCACGCGAGCTGCTCGTCGCTCTCCACGGTGAGCGCGTTCTGCGGCAGCGCGAACGGCGGCGCGGGCGGGAGGTTCGCGCGCAGCCACTCGCGCACGCGCGCGCGCAGGTCGTCGAGCTCGTCCGCCATGGGCGCGCAGGCTACCGCGACGCAGGCGGACATGAGCGGCCGTAAAACGCGCAATGACACACAAAGGGGTCAGACCCCGGGCGGTGTCATTGCGGCCGCGTGCTAACTCCGCGTGATGCGACTCGCGACCTGGAACGTGAACGGGCTGCGCTCGCGGCTCGAGTTCGTGCAGCACTGGCTGCGCGCGCGGCAGCCGGACGTCGTCGGCCTGCAGGAGCTGAAGCTCACCGACGAGCAGTTCCCGCACGACGTGTTCGCGCCGCTCGGCTACCGCGCGCTGACGCACGGGCAGAAGGCGTGGAACGGCGTCGCGATCCTCGCGCGCGAGGAGGCGCGCGTCGTGCAGGCGGGTCTTCCCGCGCACGCCGAGATGGGCGCGCGGCTGCTCTGCGCCGAGGTCGCGGGCGTCACGTTCACGACCGTCTACGTGCCGAACGGCAAGCACACGCTGCACGAGGACTTCCCGCGCAAGCTCGCGTGGCTCGACGCGCTCGCCGACCACTTCGCGGCGCTCGGCGTCGCGAGCGTGCCGCACCTGCTCTGCGGCGACTTCAATCTCTGCCCGGCGCCGCTCGATTCGTGGAACGAGCCGGCGCTGCACGGCCGCATCTTCCATACCGACGACGAGCGCGCGGGCTTCCAGCGCCTGCTCGCCGCCGGCTTCAGCGATCTGTTCCGCGCGCTGCATCCCGAGAAGCAGGCGTTCTCGTGGTGGGACTACCGCGACGGCGCGTTCCACAAAGGACAGGGCCTGCGCATCGACTTCCTGCTCGGCAGCGCGCCGCTCGCCGCGCGCGTGAAGGCCGTCGAGATCGACCGCGAGTACCGCAAGAAGCAGGACGGCTTCATCGCGAGCGATCACGCGCCGGTGTGGGTGGACTTGGCCTGAGCGGCCTGCGCCTCGACCGCGCGCAGCACGCGGAGGAAGTTTCCGTTCGCGAGCTTTGCGAGCTCCTCGTCGCTCCAGCCGCGCACGATCAGCTCGGCGAACAGGTTCGGGTACATCGAGACGTCGCTCAGGCCTTCGGGGAAGCCGAACGCGCCGTCGAAGTCGCCGCCGATGCCGACGTGGTCGACGCCCGCGACGTCGCGCACGTGCTCCACGTGATCCGCGACCTGCGCAACCGTGACTTTCGGCAGATCGAGCGCGCCGAAGATCTCGTTCCGTAATGCCTCGCGCTCGGCGGGCGTCTTCACGTCGGCCGCACGCTCTCGGTACGTGCGCATCAGCGGGCGCACGATGTTCGCGACCTCCTGCGATACGAAGCCGCCGACGAACGTCACCATGAAGACGCCGTCGTTCGCGCGCAGCGCGCGGAGCACGTC
>DASTOI010000626.1:0-9008 GCA_035762585.1 Myxococcota bacterium | reverse complement strand
GCGAGCGCGACCATCTTCTTGCGCAGCGCGGCGAGCACGAGCGGCGCGAGCTCGCCGACGCGCGATGCGCCCTTGTACTGCTCCGCGAAGCGCCGCGAATCCGCGAGCGGCTTTCCGGCGCTGACCCCGAGCCGCTCGTTCATCGGGCCGTGCGAGACGCCGACGCCGAACGTGAAACGTCCCCCCGACAGCTCGTGGATGAACGACGCCGACTGCGCGTAGTCGAGCACGTGGCGCGTGTACATGTTCGCGATCGCGGTGCCGAAGCGGATGCGCGACGTCGAGAGCGCGATCGCTTCGCACAGTCCCATCGCGTCGCCGAAGCTCGCGCAGTAGATGCCGGCGTAGCCGCGGCGCTCGATCTCTTGCGCCAGCTCGAGCGTGCGCTTGCGGCGGCCAGGAACCGCCGCGAGCGCGACGGAGGGGAGCGGTGTGTTCGTCATGGGCGCACTCTAACGCGCCGCGTGGCGCGGACGTCGGCGTCCGCAGACGGACATCTTCGGCGCAATGACACGGAAAGGGGTCAGACCCCAGATCGTGTCGTCTCGTGGCCGTTACGTCTCCGCCGCGTACGGCGGTGCCGGGTCGTACTGGATGTATCGCTGCACGCGCCGCGCGATTTCCGGCGTGAAGAGTTGGCCGACCAGCCAGAGTGCCATGTCGATGCCGGCGGAGACGCCCGCTGCCGTCACGACGTTCCCGTCGCGCACGTAGCGCGGCCCGTCGAGCACGGTGACGTCGCCGCGCTCGCGCAGCGCCGCGACGAAGTTCCAATGCGTGGTGACGCGGCGGCCGCGCGCGAAGCCGGCCTCGTGCAAGAGCAGCGCGCCGGTGCAGACGCTCGTCACCCAAGCGCACGGCGCGCCCGCTTTGCGCAGCCACTCGATCAGACGCGGGTTGCTCACCTCGCGGCGCGTGCCCTGCCCGCCCGGCACGAGGATCACGTCGAGCGCCGGCGCGTCCTCGAAGCCGTGGTCCGCGAGCACGCGCAGGCCCTTGTTGCAGCGGATCTCGCCCGCGCGCTCGGCGATCAGCACGACGCGACCGAGCTCCGGCGAGAACTTGAAGAGCCCGCCGAACACCTCCCACGGGCCGACGAAATCGAGCTCCTCGACGTCATCGAACACCAAGACCCCGATCGTGATCGGCTTCCCTGCCATCTCGGATTCCTCGCGCGCGTAGCCGAGCTTACTCCGCTTCTTGCGCGCCGCGGCCGCCGGCTAACAGCCGCCGCGAACGAGAGACGTCCGATTTCCGTAGACGTGCACGTGCGGCGCGACCTATTATCGAAACGACGCAGCGCGCCCGGGGAGAGAAGGCCGTGCTCGATTCGCTCTTCGTCTTCTCCGCGTTGCTCGGCGGCGGCGCGTTCGTGCTGCGCACGGTGCTGATGCTGCTCGGTGTCGGCGGCGACCACGGCTTCGGCGGCGATCCCGGCGACGTCTCGCACGGCGACATCGACGCCGGCGCCCGACTCGTCTCGATTCAAGGCATCGCCGCGTTCCTGATGATCTTCGGGCTGGTCGGCTTGGCGCTCACGCGCGAGGCCGCGCTCGGGCCGCAGCTTGCGGTCGCGATCTCGCTGGCGGCGGGCCTCGCCGCGATGTGGGTCGTCGCGAGAGTGTTCACGCTGATGATGCGGCTGCAGTCGAGTGGAACGATCGATCTCGAGCACGCGGTCGGCGAGGAAGGCGTCGTCTACCTGACGATCAAGCCGAGCTCCGGCGGGCAGGTCCAGCTGAACGTGCAGGGCCGCCTCGGAATCTTCGACGCGCAGGCGGATGGCGGCGGCGAGATCGCGACCGGACGCACGGTGCGCGTCGTCGGCGTGCGCGCGAACCAGCTCGTGGTCGAGGCGCTGCCCATCGCCTGATCGGACCGCGCCTCGCGTCCCTCAACCCCCGGGAGGAACTCATGGACTTCCTTTTCGCCAGCGGCTTCTCGGCGCTGGTCGCACTCGCGACGATCCTGATCCTCTTCACATCCGCGCTCTTCTTCGCGTCGCGCTACAAGCGCTGCCCGTCGGACATGATCCTCGTGATCTACGGCCGCGTCGGCACGGGCCAGTCGGCGCGCTGCATCCACGGCGGCGGCGCGCTCGTGATGCCGCTCGTGCAGGACTACGCGTTCCTGCGCCTCACGCCGATGACGATCGCGATCCCGCTGCAGGGCGCGCTCTCGCTGCAGAACATCCGCGTGAACGTGCCGAGCACGTTCACGGTCGGCATCAGCACGAGCCCGTCGATCATGACGAACGCGGCGGAGCGCTTGTTACGGCTCGACCAGAGCGACATCGAGTCGATGGCCAAGGAGATCATCTTCGGCCAGCTGCGCCTGACGATCGCGTCGCTGACGATCGAGCAGATCAATCAGGATCGCGAGAGCTTCCTGACGGCGATCCGCTCGAACGTCGAGCCCGAGCTCAACAAGATCGGCCTCTACCTGATCAACGTGAACATCACGGACATCACGGACGAGTCCGAGTACATCGACTCGATTGGCCGCAAGGCGGCGAGCGAGGCGATCAACCGCGCGAAGGTCGACGTCTCGGAGCAGGACAAGATCGGCGAGATCGGCAACTCCGTGAACCGGCGCGAGCAGACGATCAAGGTCGCCGAGAACGTCGCGCAGTCCGAGAAGGGCAAGAAGGCGGCGGAAGCCGACCAGCGCGTATTCGTCCAGCAACAAGAGTCGACCGCCGCGATCGGCGAGGCGGAGGCCGTGCGACAGAAGACGGTGCGCGTCGCGGAAAACGTCGCGCAAGCCGAGAAGGGCAAGAAAGCCGCCGAGGCGGATCAGCGCGTCTTCGTTCAGGCGCAGGAAGCCGAGGCGATCAAGGGCGAGAACACCGCGAAGGCCGACATCGCGCAGGCGAACGCAACTCTCGCGCAGCGTGAAGCGGAGGCGCTGCAGCGCGGCGAGGTTGCACGCCTGACCGCACAGGTCGAGATCCAGAAGGCGCAAGCCGCAGCGGAGACCGAGCGGCTGACCGCTCTCGAGGTCGTCCGGCAGGAGATCGAGCGCAAGAAGATCGAGATCGCGGCGGAGGCCGAAGCCGAGCGGATCCGGCGCGAGGCGAAAGGCGCCGCCGACGCGATCCTGATGAAGTACGAGGCCGAAGCGCGCGGCATCCGGCAGGTGCTCGAGAGCAAGGCCGCCGGCTACGAGTCGCTCGTGCGCAGCGCCGGCGACGCGCGCGCGGCCGCGACGCTGCTGATGATCGAGAAGCTCGAAGAGGTCGTCGCGAAGCAGGTCGAGGCGATCCAGAACCTGAAGATCGACAAGATCACGGTCTGGGACTCGGGCGCGGTCAACGGCAAGGGCTCGTCCACGGCGCAGTTCCTGTCGAGCCTCGTGACGAGCCTCCCGCCGCTGCAGGAGATCGCGAAGATGGCCGGCATCGAGCTGCCCGAGTACCTCGGGCGCATGAAGCCGGACGGCGCGCTCGACGACGGCCTGCCGCCGCGGAGCTGACGTCTCGCAGCGCGCTCGCTGCTCAGGCGTCTCCGCTCCGTGGACGATGCAGCTCGCGAGGAGCTGCGATGGCATCCCCGCGAGCCGAGGAGCGCACGAACGCGGAGTTCGAGATCGGCGACGGCCGGCTCTCGGGCGCGCTCTCGATCGCGCTCGGCGCGCTCTCGCTGCTCGCGGTCCTCTGCTTTCGCTTCCCGGAGCTGCTGACGACGCCGGAGCTGCGCGCGGTCTATCCGCTCGGCCTCGTGCGCGCGGCGCTGTTCGGCGCGCTGCTGCTCGCGCTCGCTTTCGGTGCGCTCGCGGTGCTGCTCGGCAACCGCCGCGCCGGGCTCGCGGGCCTCGCGCTCGGCGCGCTCGCGATCGCGCTCGGCGGAGCGTGGGTCGAAGCGCGCGCGGTCGCGAAATCGGCTCATCTCGGGCTCGATTGGTTCGTGCTCGATCTGCTCGTGCTCGCGCTCGTGTTCGTCCCGCTCGAGCGCGCGTTCGCGCTCGCGCGTGCGCAGCGAATCCTGCGCGCCGGTTGGCGCACCGACCTCGCCCACTTCTTCGTGAGCCACCTGCTGGTCGGCGCGCTCGCGCTGCTCACGATCGCGCCGGCGGCGTTGCTGTTAGGCCGGCTCGTCTCGCCGCGCTTCCAGGCCGCCGTCGGCGCGCTGCCGCTCGCGCTCCAGGTCGTGCTCGCGATCGTCGGCGCCGATCTCGTGCAGTACGCGACGCACCGCGCGTTTCATTCGCAGCCGGCGCTCTGGCGCTTCCACGCGATCCATCACTCCGCGCGCGAAATGGATTGGCTCGCGGGCTCGCGGCTCCATCTCGTCGACGTGATCGCGACGCGCGCGGCCGGCTTCGCGCCGCTCTTCCTGCTCGGCATCTCGCAGCGCGCGCTCGCGATCTACCTCGTGCTCGTCTCGTTCCAGGCCGTGTTCCTGCACGCGAACGTGCGCTTCCGCTTCGGGCCGCTCCGCTGGGTCTTCGCGACACCCGAGTTCCATCACTGGCACCACGCCGAAGCGCCCGTCGACAAGAACTTCGCGGTGCACGTGCCGCTGATCGATCGCGTGTTCGGCACCGCGTGGCTGCCCGGAGGATTTCCCGAGCGCTACGGAATCGCGGGCGATCCCGTCCCGAGCGGCTGGTGGCCGCAGCTGCGCTGGCCGTTCGCGCGCCGGCGCTGAGCGCACCCGGCGGCGATGTCGCGCACCGCGCGCGTCAGTCCATGCGCTCGAGAATCGTGCTGATGCCCATCCCCGCGCCGATGCACTGCGTCGCGAGGCCGTAACGCGTGTTCGAGCGGCGCAGCTCGCGCGCGACCGTCGTGACCAGCCGCGCGCCGGTGGCGCCGAGCGGGTGGCCGATCGCAATCGAGCCGCCGTTCACGTTCACTTTCGCGAGCGGGATGCCGAGGTCCTTGCAGCTCGGCAGCACCTGCGCCGCGAACGCCTCGTTGAACTCGACGCGGTCGATCTTCTCCGCGCCGATGCCGGCGTGCTTCAGCGCCTTCTTCGTCGACGGGATCGGGCCGAGACCCATCACTTGCGGCTTCACGCCGGCGACCGCGAGGCCGACGATGCGCGCGAGCGGCGTGATTCCGAGCTTCCGCGCGAGCTCCTCGCTCATCAGCAGCGCTGCGGAGATGCCGTCGTTCGTCGGGCACGAGTTGCCGGCCGTGATCACGATCTCCTTGCCGCCGAAGCTCTGGATGCCCTTCACCGGCTGAAGGGCCGCGAGCTTCTCGACGGTCGTATCCGCCCTGATGCACTCGTCCTTCTCGAACAGCACCTTCGGTCCGGTCTCGGCTTCCACCCAATTGCCCTGCGCGTCGAACACCGGGTCCTCGACCTCGAGCGGGACGATCTCGTCCTTGTAGATCCCGGCCGCGGTCGCCGCGGCCGCCTTGCGATGGCTCTCGGCGGAGTACGCGTCGAGCTCCGCGCGCCCGAGCCCATAACACTCGGCCGCGTTCTGCGCGGTCTGCGTCATGCTCTGCAGCGGCGGCGAATTCAGGATGTAGTCCGGGAACGGCACCGAGTACGTCTCGGCGTGATCCGGCGCCATGCGCTTCTGCACGTCGTTCGCGCTGAACAAGCGCGGGTTCAGCTTGGTGACGCGCGTCGGCGGGACCTGCGGGCCGCCGCCCAAGCCGCGGCCCATGCGCTCGACGCCGAGCGCGAGCCCGCAATCGCTCGTGCCGACCATGATCGACATCGCGACGCGGTGCAGCGTCTCCATCGACGAGCCGCACTGGCGATTCGTGTTGAAGCTGCACACCTCGAGCGGGAGGCCGGCGAGCCGCGACATCACGCCGAGCCCGGTGAACTCGCCGTAGCCGCCGACGTTCCCGAGGCCCGCGTCCTCGATCATCGTCTCCTTCACCTTCGGGTTGCGGCTGAGCAGCGCCCGCAGCAGCTGGGCGCCCGCCTCGTCGAGCCGCGTTGCGACGAGCTTGCCCTTGCCCCCGCGCGCGAACGCGGTGCGGGCGCCATCGACGAGAACGACGTTGCGGAGAGAAGGCATGGGAGACTCCTGAGAGGAAGGGAAAGGGCGCAGTCTAACGGCGTGTGCGCGCAGGTCAGGGATGAATTCGTACCCCGAAGTGGCGCTCGAACGCGTCGTAATAGGCCCCGTCATCCTCGAGCGCGCCCATCGCGACCCAATCGGCGTCGCTCATGCGCGCGCGGCCTTCGATCATCCCCGCCGCGCCCCACGAGACCGCGTAGCGGAGCTTCGGCTCGCGCGTCGTGATCGCCTCGTGCACGACCGCGCCGACCTCGAACGGGTCGGTCGCCTCCGCGATCCCGCGCGCGTAGAACTGGAACATGCGGCGGTACGGCGCGTCGTACGCGCCCGTCGAGTTCGGCGCGTCGACGTTCTTCGCGAAGATCGCGGACTTCGTGACGCCCGGCTGGACGATCGCGACGCGGATGCCGTGCGGCGCGACTTCCTGCGCGAGCCCCTCCGACATCCCCTCGAGCGCCCACTTCGACGCGAAGTACGGCTGCTGCCCGATCGCCGCGACGCGCCCGACCACCGACGAGACGTTCACGATCGTGCCGCTGCGCCGCGCGCGCATCTGCGGCAGCACCGCCTGGATGCAGCGCACGGCGCCATACAGGTTCACGTTCATCACGTCCGCGTAGAGGCGGACCGGGCATTCCTCGGTGACGGCGTTGCCGCCGACGCCCGCGTTGTTGACGAGATGGTCGATGCGGCCTGCGCGCTCGAGGATCTCGCGGAATCCGGAGCGCACCGACTCGTCGTCTGCGACGTCGACGAGCGCGAGCTCGACCTTCACGCCCGCCTGCTCGGCCATCGCGTTCAGCTTCGCCGCCTTGTCGAGTGAGCGGAGCGTTCCGAACACCTGATGACCTTGCTTCGCGAGGTAGATCGCGGTCGCGCGCCCGATTCCCGAGTTCGCGCCGGTGACGACGGTGACCTGACTCATCCAATTTCTCCTGTTAGGCGAGCCACTTCGGTACCGGCAGTCCCTTGCCGCGCAAGAACTCCGGGTTCCACAACTTGGACTGATAACGCTGCCCCGAGTCGGCGAGGATCGTCACGATCGTCTTGCCCGGCCCGAGCTCGCGTGCGAGGCGGATCGCGCCGGCGAGGTTGATTGCCGACGAGCCGCCGAGGCACAGGCCTTCCTCGGCGAGCAGGTCGAACAGCAGCGGCAATGCCTCGGCGTCCGGCACCTGATAAGCGGTGTCGAGCGTGAGCCCGGCGAGGTTCCCGGTGATCCGACCTTGTCCGATGCCCTCGGTGATCGAGCTCCCCTCGCTCTTCAGCTCGCCGTGCTTGAACCAGTGATACATCGCGGCGCCGAGCGGGTCGGCCGCGGCCGTGACGATGCTCGCGCGCTGCTCCTTCAGGAACGCGGCGACGCCCGCGAGCGTGCCGCCGGTCCCGATCGCGCACACGAAGCCGTCGACGCGCCCTTCCGTCTGCCGCCAGATCTCCGGCCCCGTCCCGCGGTAGTGAGCTTCCTTGTTCGCGAGGTTGTCCCACTGGTTCGCGTAGATGACGCCGTTCGGCTCGCTGCGCGCGAGCTCCCCGGCGAGCCGCTCGGCGACCTTGACGTAGTTGTTGGGGTCCTTGAACGGGACAGCCGGCACTTCGCGCAGCCGCGCGCCGGCGAGCCGCAGCGCGTCCTTCTTTTCCTGGCTCTGCGTCTCCGGGATCACGATCAGCGTGCGATAGCCGCGCGCATTGCCGACGAGCGCGAGCCCGATGCCGGTGTTGCCCGCGGTGCCCTCGACGATCAGCCCGCCGGGCTTCAACGCGCCGCGCCGCTCTGCGTCGAGCACGATCGAGAGCGCGGCGCGGTCCTTCACCGAACCACCCGGGTTCAGAAACTCGGCCTTGCCGAGAATCGTGCAGCCGGTGAGCTCGGACGCCTTGCGCAGCTTGATCAGCGGCGTGTCGCCAATCGCGTCGCACAGCCCGTCCCGAATTTGCACGATGACTTTCTTACTCCTGCTTCCGTCGAGCGAACCTGAGCGGTTCGCGGCGCCCCGCTGGCAAGGAGCGGCCGGCAAAGGCGTATCGCGTCATACGCCGAGCTGGCCGCGACGCCGCCAGCGGGGATGCCGCGGACCGCTCACGCAATCCCTTTGAGCATTCCGTGCCAGTACAGCGCGGGCAAGCCGTAGCGCTTCAGCCAGTAATAAGCGCGCTGCTCTTTGAAGGAGTCGAGCAGCGGGAACGTCGGCGTCGGCTTCAGGTCGTAGTCGAACTCGCAGAGCACGAGCTTCCCGTACTCGGTCGGGATCGGGCACGCCGCGTAGCCGTCGTAGCTGCCGTGCGGCGCTCTGCCGTCGAGCGCCGCCAGCAGGTTCGCGACGAGCACGGGCGCCTGCGCGCGCACCGCCGCTCCGGTGCGCGAGGTGGGCAGGCTGCTCGCGTCTCCGAGCGAGAACACGTTCGGGAAACGCGCGTGGCGCAGCGTCGCCTTGTTCACCTCCACCCAGCCCGCGGCGTCGGCGAGCGTGCTGCGCTTCACCACGTCCGGCGGACCTTGCGGCGGCGTCGCGTGGATCATGTCGTACGCGATCACCTTCTCTTCCTGCGTCTCCGTGTGCACGAAGCGCGCTTCGCGCCGCTCGGGCCGCAGCTCGACCAGCTTGTGCTTGAAGTGCCGCTCGATGCCCTTGCGCTCGCACACTCGGTCGAGCGTGGCCGCGTACTCCTTCACCGAGAAGATCGTCGGCGTGCCGGCGGCGTAGATGATCTTGGTCTTGTCACGCACGCCGCTGCGCCGGAAGTGCGCGTCGGCGAGGTACATGATCTTCTGCGGCGCGCCGGCGCACTTGATCGGCGGCGGCGGCATCGTGAACAGCGCGGTGCCGCCGCGGAACTCGCGGATCGTGTCCCACGTCTTCTCGCATTGGTCGTAGGCGTAGTTGCTGCAGACGCCGTCGCGGCCGAGCGATTTGGAGAGACCGGCGACCGCATCCCAGTTGAGCTGGATGCCCGGGCATACGACGAGCCAGTCGTATCGGAGCTCGTCGCCGCGCGCGGTCACGACACGGTCCGAC
>DASTOI010000625.1:0-4405 GCA_035762585.1 Myxococcota bacterium | reverse complement strand
CGCGCCGCGCCAGCTCGGCGGCGCGGTCGAGCTCGCGGCGCGCCGCGGCGGCGTCGCGCAGCCGCCGATGGATCGAGGCGCGCAGCACCGCCGCTCGCACCGTCTCGACGTCGCGCAGGTCGCGGCGCGCCTCGTCGAGCTCGCCGCGCCGCGCATGGATCCGCGCCCGCTCGACCGGATCGGCGACCGTCGCGCCGTCCCACTCGTCCTCGGCGCGCTCGAGCAGCACGCCGCGCAGCGCCGCGATCCCCTGCTGCGCCGCGAGCGCGGCGTCGCGCAGGAAGAGCGCGAGGTCGGTCGCGACCTGATCGTTGCGGCTGCGGCCGGTGTGCAGCTTGCCCGCGACCGCGCCGATCTTCTCGCGCAGCCGCGCCTCGATGTTCATGTGGATGTCTTCGTGCTGCGCGTCGTACGGGAACTCGCCTGCCTCGATCTCGCGCAGCACGTCCTCGAGGCCCGCGATCAGCTCCGCCGATTCCGTGGCGCTCACGATGCCGACGGCGCCGAGCATGCGCGCGTGCGCGATCGACCCGCGGATGTCGTAGCGGGCGAGCGCGCGATCGAACTGAATGGAGGCGCTGAAGCGCAGCGCGGTCGGGTCCGTCTCCTGCGCGAAGCGCCCGCCCCAGAGCTTGCGGGCCGTCATGGCGACGGAATCTCTGTGATGGAGGCGCGGACTGCAACGCCCCGGCAGGGCGCAGCGTGACAACGGGGTCTGACCCCGCTGTCACGCTGCGGCGACGAACGCGTGCGGTGCCGTCCGCTGACACGCGCGCGGGTCATCGCCGGCGCATGCACCAGCTCGTGAACGCGTCGGGTGTGCCTGCGCCGATCGTGAACGTGCCGCGCTCCTCGAAGCCGTAGCGCCCGTAGAGGCGCACGTTGCTCTCGCGCTGCGTGCTCAGAACGACGGGAGCGGGGCGCGCGGGCAGAAGGCGCTCGAGCTCGCCGAACACGTGGCCGAGCAGCGCGCTCCCGGCGCCGCTGCGCTGCCGCTTCGGCTCGACCGCGACGGCGTGCAGGTGCCAATACGCGGGCGCCTCCGCGTTCGAGCGATTGAGGCGCGCGAACGCGCGATCGGCTTCCAGCATGCGACGCAACGCCTTCGGGCCTTGCTCGAGGAGCGTCGGAAGCAGCCAGTGCGTGATCAGCTTCCAGGCCGACCCCTGGATCCCGCCGGGCGGCTCGAGCGTCGCAGTGCCCACCGGCGCGGCGCCGTCGACCACGACCCAGGTGAGATCGACGGGCAGATGCCAAATCAGGTTGCGCTCGAAGAACCGGCGCAGGACCCGGGGGCGCGTCGCGACGCGCGGATGCATGAACGCGTACGCCGGGTTGTCGGCGAACGCGCGCGCCAGCAGGCCGGCCGTCGCGGCTACGTCGTCTCGCCGGAGCTTTCGGATACGCCACGACATGTGTTCGCGGGCACCATCGCACAGTCCCCAACAGCCGACGGCGTCGCCCAGGCGTGAACTCAGACCTGACCGGGGGCGTCGCTGTATGTCAGCTTCCGGCGCTTCGGGGGACGGCTTCGTGGCCATCAGCAGGAACAGGCGCCGCCGCGGCGGCTGGCTCGGCGGCCTCGGCTGGTCGCTGCGCTTGGCCGGCATCGCGCTGTTCCTCGCGAGCGCCGCGCTCGGCGGGATCACCGGCCGGCAGCTCGTGCTGCTCGACCGCATCGTGCGCGCGCGCTTCGAGGGCACGCTCTTCCGCGTGCCTTCGCGCGTGCTCTCGGCGCCGCTGATCCTCTACCCGGGCCTCGACTTCGAGCTGATCGACCTGCGCGGCACGCTCGACCGGCTGGGCTACCGCGAGTCGCCCGGCGATTCGCCGAGACTCGGCCGCTATCGCTGGAGCCCGCGCGAGGTCCGCATCCACCGCCGCGCGTTCGAGCACCCGAGCCGCGCGGAGCCCGCGCGCCTCGTCGCACTCCAGCTCGCCGGCCGCAGCATCGACGGCATCCGCGATCTGCAGACGAAGCGCGAGATCGGCGCGCTGTTCCTCGAGCCGGAGCAGGTCGGCGCGTACTACGGGCCCGATCGCGAGCAGCGCGAGCTCGTGCGCATCGACGACGTCCCGCAGCAGATGGTCGCCGCGGTGATGGCGGTCGAGGACCAGCGCTTCTACCGCCACATGGGCCTCGACTTCTGGCGGATCGGCGGCGCGATGGCCGCGAACCTGCGCGCCGGCAGCTTCGTCCAGGGCGGCTCGACGCTGACGCAGCAGCTGATGAAGAACTTCTTCCTGACGCCCGACCGCAGCCTGAAGCGGAAGCTGCAGGAAGCTGCGATGGCCCTGATCACCGAGGCCCGGTACGAGAAGGCCGCGATTCTCGAGGCCTATCTCAACGAGATCTATCTCGGGCAGCGCGGAGCGACGCAGATCCACGGCATCGGCGAGGCGGCGCGCTTCTACTTCGGGAAGCCGGTCCGCGACCTCTCGCTCGCCGAGTGCGCGCTGATCGCCGGCCTGATTCAGAGCCCGAACGGGCTCTCGCCGCACCGCGCGCCCGAGCAGGCGCAGGCGCGCCGCGATCTCGTGCTGCGGCTGATGCTGCAGCAGGGGAAGGTCACGCAGGACGAGTTCGCGGAGGCGACCGCGGAGCCGCTGCGCGTCGCGACCGTGACGCCCGACCTGCGCGACGCGCGCTTCTTCCTCGATGCGCTGCGCCGCGAGCTCCCCAACTATTACGGGGAAGAGAATCTCGCGGCCGAAGGGCTGCGCATCTACTCGACGCTCGATCTGCGCCTGCAGCGCGCGGCGTCGCGCGTCGTCAGCGAGGAGCTCGCGCGGCTGGAGAAGCAGTCGCGCTTCCTCGCCCCGAAGGGCGAATCGCGGCTCGAAGCGTGCCTCGTCGCGCTGCGGCCGCAGACCGGCGAAGTGCTCGCGCTCGTCGGCGGGCGCGACTACTCCGCGAGCCAGTTCGATCGCTGCACGCAGGCGCGGCGTCCCGCGGGCAGCTTGTTCAAGGCGTTCGTCTACGCCGCGGCGCTCGAGCCGGCGAGCGGAGCGCCCGCGATCACGCTCGCGAGCGCGCTCGACGATTCCGAGCTCAGCGTCCCGGTCTGGCGCAACGTCTGGACGCCGCAGAACTTCGACCACCAGTACCACGGCACGGTGCCGGTACGGCTCGCGTTCGAGAAGTCGTACAACGTCGCGGCGGCGCGGCTCGGGCAGATCATCGGCATCCCGCGCGTGCGCGAGATGGCGCAGCGGCTCGGCATCGAGAGCCCGCTGCCGAACGTGCCGAGCCTCGCGCTCGGCTCCGGCGACGTGACGCCGCTCGAGCTCGCGCGCTCGTACGCGACGTTCGCGAGCGGCGGCATTCGCCCGCGCGTGCGCACGTTCGAAGACGTGATCGACGCGCGCGGCGAGACGCTCGAGCGCCAGTCGATCGAGTTCGAGCGCGTGCTCGATTCGGGGACCGCGTTCCTGATGACGAGCCTGCTGCAAGGTGTCGTGGATCACGGAACTGGCTACGGCATTCGCGCGGCCGGCGTGACGGGGCCCGTCGCCGGCAAGACCGGCACGAGCGACGAGGAGCGCGACGCGTGGTTCGCCGGCTTCACGCCGGAGATGGTCGTCGTGCTGTGGGTCGGCTTCGACGAGCCGCGCCGGCTCGGACAGGCGGCCGCGCAGATCGCGGTTCCGATCTGGGCGCGCTTCGTAAAAGAAGCGAGCGGCGGCGAAGTCGCCGGTGTGTTCCCCGTTCCGGGCGACGTCGCGGAGCTCGAGATCGAGCCGCTGACCGGCGCGATCGCGCTCGACGGCTGCCCCGAACGGCGCACCGAGTTCTTCCTGCGCGGCACCGAACCGGTCGAGACGTGCCCGCAGTGGCGCGGCTCGCAGCCGATGCCGCCGCAGCCGCGTGACTTCGAGCCCGCTGCGCCCGAGCCTCCGGAGCGAAGGCGCGAGCGCTCCGACGACGAGCCCGGGCTGATCGAGCGCTTCCGGCGCTGGCTGGAGGAGGGATGACGGTGGCTCCTTCGCAGCGCTTGGCCGGGCCGCGAAGGGTCGCGGCCGCGCTCGCCTGCGCGCTGCTCGCGCTCGCGAGCGCGTGCGCGATGACGTCGCGCGGCGCCGCCGCGCGCACCGCGGCTGCGCCGCTGCGCGTGAGCACGCTCGCGCAGGACGGCGACGCGCGCCGCCGCGCGTCGACGCAGCTCGTGCTCGACGGGCTCGCGATCGAGACGCGCGGCAGCGAGCGCGACGCGGTCGCGCGCTACGAGGACGCGCTCAAGGTCGACGCGAACAACCCGCTCGCGTCGCTCGCGCTCGCACGCTTCGAAATCTTCGCCGGCGATCCGGACCGCGGGCTCGCGCACCTCGATCGCTACGCCGCGCTCGCCGGCGGCGACCCGCGCGTGGCGCTCGAGACGCTCGATCGCTTCCGCGTGCTGTGCGC
>DASTOI010000624.1:0-5006 GCA_035762585.1 Myxococcota bacterium | reverse complement strand
GGCATGCCGCGCGAGCCGAGAGCGTGATGCAGGCGGCGCAGCGCCGCGCAGCGAGGCGTGAGCGTGGCGATGTCGGCTGAGCGCGTGATCGAGCTGCTCGATCGCTTCGCCGGTGCCGGTGTGCGCGCGATCGTCGACGGCGGCTGGGGCGTGGACGCGCTGCTGCGCATGCAGACGCGCGAGCACGACGACTTGGATCTCGTGGTCGCGCTAGCCGACTGCCCCCGCGTTCTCGATGCGCTCGCAGCATTCGGGTTCGAGATTCGCGAGGACGAGCGTCCGGTGCGTTTCGTGATCGCCAACTCGCGAGGTGAACAGCTCGATCTCCACACCGTCACCTTCGACGCGGATGGCGGCGGCAACCAGCCGCAGCCGAGCGGTGGTTCGTTCCGCTACCCGCCGGAGGGCTTCGTCACGGGCGAGATCGCCGGGCGCGCCGTCGAGTGCGTCTCCGCGCCGGTCCAGCTGCGCTGCCATCTGGGCTACGCGCCCACCGAGAAGGACGCGCGCGACGTGCTCTCTTTGTGCCGGCGCTTCGGCCTACGCATTCCCGACGCTTACGAATCGTGGACCGGAACCTCCGCGCCCGTGAGGCCACGCGACGCCGGCGTTCCAGCAAGCGTCCCAGCGCCGCGCGGCGGCGCAGGCCGCGCGCAGTGACCCGAAGGCGAACGGAGCTCGAACGAAATGGACTTCGGTCTCTCTGACGAACAGAAGCTTCTCGATGAGTCGCTGCGTCGGTTCCTCGCCGAGCGCATGCCGACGACGCGCGTGCGCGAGCTGCTCGAGACGTCCGACGCGCACGACGCGAAGGTGTGGAGCGAGCTCGCGGAGCTCGGCGTCGCGGGCTGCGGGATCGCGGAGGAGTACGGCGGCGCCGGGCTCTCGCTGCTCGACGCCGCGGTGATCGCGACGGCTCTCGGGCACGCCGCCGCGCCGACGCCGTTCCTCGGCAGCGCGATCCTCGCTCCGGCCCTAATTGCCGGCGCCGGCAGCGAGGCGCAACGCAAGGAATGGCTCCCGAGGCTCGCGGCCGGCAAGGCGCGCATCGGCGTCGCGCTCGCGGAGCAGGTCGAGCGCCGCGACGACGCGGGCGTGGTGCTCGAAGGGGGCAGGCTGCGCGGGCTCGCGCTGTTCGCGATCGACGGCGTCGGCGCGGACGCGTACCTGGTCGCGGCCGGCGATGCGGTCGCGCTCGTCGCTCGCGATGCCAGCGGACTCGGCGTCGAGCCGATGCCGACGATCGATCGCACGCGGCGGCTCGCGGAGCTGCGCTTCGACGGCGTCGCGCCGGCGGAGCTGCTCGGCCGCGGCGACGCCGCGCGCGCTGCGATCGCGAACGCGCTGCTCGCAGCGCGCGTCGCGCTCGCAGCCGACCTGCTCGGCGCGTGCGACCGCGCGCTCGCGATGTCGGTCGACTACGCGAAGCAGCGCAAGCAGTTCGACCGCCCGATCGCGCAGTTCCAGGCGGTGAAGCACCTGTGCGCCGAGATGGCGGCCGCGATCGAGCCGGCGCGCGCGCTGGTCTGGTACGCCGCGCACGCGGTCGGCGCGATCCCGGCCGAGGCACCGCTGCTCGCGCTGCATGCGAAGGCCCATCTCGCCGAGGTCGCGATGGACGTCGTGCGCATCGCGACGCAGGTGCACGGCGGGATCGGCTTCACCGACGCGTACGACCTCCAGCTCTGGTTCAAGCGCGTCTCGCTCGCGCGCCAGTTGTTGGGGACGCCGGCGCGCTTGCGCGCGCAGGCTGCGGCGCTGCAGGGGCTCTGAGATGCGCGCTTGGGTCGTCCGCGGAACCGGCGCGCCCTGGGAGATCTTCCGGCAGGAGGAATTCCCGGAGCCGAGCCACGCCGCGATGGAGCGCTTCACGCTCGATCTCGTCGGGCTGCGCGAGCGCCGCGCCGAGGAGCAGGCGGTCGGTGATTACGCGTTCCTGCGCGTCAGGGCCGCTGCGCTCGCATGGCCCGACGTGACGATGGCGACCGGCGAGTATCCGGTGCCGGTGCCGCGCCCGTACGTCTCGGGGCAGGAAGCGACCGGCATCGTCGAGGACGCGACGCCGCGGCTGAAGCACCTGATCGGAAAGCGCGTGATCGCGTTCACGCCGCAGCCGTTCGGCAGCTTCGCGCCGCGCTGTGCCGCGACGCCGCCGACGCTCTACGAGTGCCCGCCGCAGCTCGACGACGCCGAGGGCGCGGCGTTCTTGATCGCGACGCACACGGCCTATCACGCGGTGCACCGGCGCGGACAGGTGCGCGCCGGCGAGACGGCGCTGGTGTTAGGGGCGTCGGGTGGCGTGCCGTCCGCCGCCGTGCAGCTCTGTGTCGCGGCGGGCCTGCGCACGATCGCGGTCGCGGGCGGCGAAGAGAAGGCGGATTTCTGCCGCCGGCTGGGCGCGCAGGTCGTGATCGACCACCGCGCGCAGGACGTCGCCGCCTGTGTGCGCCGCGAGACGGACGGCCGCGGCGTCGACGTGATCATCGATTTCGTGCAGGGCCGCGAGGGCGCGGCTGCACGCGAGCTGCTCGCGGTCGAAGGCCGCCACGTGATGGCGGGCCACGCGGGCGGCCTGCTGCCGGTGCACCCGAACGAGTTCTACCTGCAAAACCGCACGCTGATCGGCTGCTGCATGGGCTCGGGCTACGGCGAGCGGCTGCCGGAGATCGAAGCGGCCGCGCACGCGCATCTGCTCGCGCTGCTGGCGGCCGGCAAGCTCCGGCCACTTGTTACGCGCGTGGTCGAGTTCGCGGAGATCCCGCATGCGCTGCGCGACCTCGCCGAGCGCCGCGCGCTCGGGCGCATCGTCGCGCGCGTGAGCTGAGGCGCCCGCCGCCAGCCCGCTGCGCGCCGGCGCGGGACGCGCGTCACACCTGACCGCGAGTGCGTGAGCGCCTGACCGCAATCGGGGTGCCCGCGCGCACATCACCCGCGCGCGTGTCGGCGCAGGATGCGCGCCCGGGGAGGCGCGCGTGTGCGCGCCACGGCATGGCGACTCCAACTCGAGGTGCCTCATGGTGCGCGACATCGCACGCAGCTTCCGAATCTGCCTAATGACTCCGCAGCTCGGCGCGCGCAGGACCGCGCGGAGGGCAGCACTCGCGATCCCGCTGACGCTCGTCGCAACGGCCGCCTCTGCGCAGCTCGCGGATCTGACGCAGTCGCCGAACGCGGTCGGCGTCGGCATCGCGAAATCGCTCGGCGATCAGATCGGCGCCGGGCAGGGCGACGAGCTCACGGAGTACAGCTCCGCGTACATCATCGCGCGCGATCCCGCGCGCTCGATCCGCCGCGGCCGCCAGCTCTTCCAGCGCAAGTTCACGATGCAGCAGGGCCTCGGGCCGCGCACGGGAGACGGGACCGGAACGATCGAGACCGAGGCCTCCGTAGGCGCCGGCGTCGCGGACAGCTGCGCCGGCTGTCACGGCCGGCCGCGCGGCGCGGCGGGCTTCGGCGGCGACGTCGTCACGCGGCCCGACAGCCGCGACGCGCCGCATCTGTTCGGCCTCGGCCTGCAGGAGATGCTCGCGGACGAGATCACGGCCGACTTGCGCGCGACGCGCGCGCGCGCCGCGCAGCTCGCCGCGAGGGCGCGCCGCAGCGTGACGCTCGCGCTGATCAGCAAGGGCATCCGCTACGGCACGATCCGCGCGAACCCGAACGGGACGTTCGACACGAGCGGCGTGCAGGGCGTCGACGCGGATCTGCGCGTGCGCCCGTTCTTCGCGCAGGGCGGCACGATCTCGATCCGCGAGTTCCTGGTCGGCGCATTCAACGCCGAGATGGGGATCGAGGCGTCCGATCCGCTGCTGCACGCGGCGGTCGGCGGCGCGCGGGTCGTCACGCCGGCCGGCATGGTGCTCGACGGCGCGCTCGACACGATCGAAGCGCCGCCTGCGGCGAACGAGGCGGATGATCCCGACGGCGACGGCGTGCGCGACGAGCTGCCGACCTCGCTCGTCGACCACATGGAGTTCTACCTGCTGAACTACTTCAAGCCGGCGGTCCATCAGCAGAGCCCGCTCGCGCGCGCCGGCCGCCAGGTGTTCGACGCGATTCGCTGCTCGAGCTGCCACGTCGCGGATCTCCAGGTGAACCGCGATCGGCGAGTGGCGGACGTCGAGACGGCGTTCGATCCGGCGCGCGGCCGCTTCAATCGGCTGTTCGCGACCGCGACGCTGCGGCTCGTCGAGAGCGACGACGGCTCCGGCTATCCCTCGCTGAAGCGCCCGGCGAGCCAGCCGTTCCCCGTGCGCAATTTCTTCGCCGATCTGAAGCGCCACGACCTCGGCCCCGCGTTCCACGAGCGCAACTACGACGGCACGACGACGACGCACTTCCTGACCGAGCCGCTCTGGGGCGTCGGCTCGACGCCGCCCTACGGCCACGACGGACGCAGCATCAATCTGCGCGAGGTGATCCTGCGCCACGGCGGCGAGGCGCAGTTTCAGCGCAACGCGTTTGCCGCGTTGCCCGAGAGCTCGAAGCTGGCGCTGTTCGAGTTCCTCGAGTCGCTCGTGCTGTTCCCGCCGGACGACACCGCGTCGAACCTCGACCCGGGCGATCCGGCGACCCCGGGCTACCCGCAGAAGGGCCACGGCAGCATCCGCCTGGGCGCGCTGTTCAACGACCCGAACGATCCGGAGTAACGGCTCGAGCAACGTGGGGAGGGGAACGTGGGGAGGGGAACGTGGGTGGTGCGCGGAGCCCGCGCAGAGACGGTCGCGGGCTACGCCGCCACCCACGTTCGGATCAGGTGATGCGCGATCGCGATCGGCGGCGGAACCCCTAATCGCTGCGTCGGCGCATCCAGCGCCGCTCTCACTTCGTCTCTCGTGAACCAGTCGGCGGACTCGAGCTCGTTCGGGTCGATCTGGATGCGGCGCGAGACGGCCTCGGCCATGCAGCCGAGCATCAGCGACGCGGGAAACGGCCACGGCTGCGACGCGACGTAGCGGATCGCGCCGACCTGGATGCCGGCTTCCTCGCGCACCTCGCGGCGCACT
>DASTOI010000623.1:0-5372 GCA_035762585.1 Myxococcota bacterium | reverse complement strand
TCGAAGTCGGCCTCGGAGCATTTGGCAGTTCTCTTGAAGCCCGCGATACGACGCCGATCGAACCGTCCGACGCAGAGCAAGAGCAGAACGTTGGCATCGAGGAGCACTCCGCGAGCGCTGTAGCGGGCGATGAGCTCTTCGATCACTCTTGTAGTCGCGAGGAGCCGGCTGGGAGCCCATTGCTACTGCGAGTCCAGCGCTCCGCCGCGGCGGCGAATAGCCGAGCGTGATCTCCCAGAAGTGCCCGTCGTCCGACAGGTCCACCTCTTCGACCGCGAGATCCCGCAGTTCGGTCTCCGGCTTCACGTCGTGGATGAACGCGAGCGATCGAGCGATTGCCTCTTTGACATCTAGGTCTGGCATCGTTGCTGATCCTGGGCCGTTCAATTTGGCCGCACGGCGGGTGAGTCGTCAAACGACCAGACGGGGTCGGACGCAGTCGGACAACGGCGCGAGCGCTCTCACACGCCGCGGAACACCGGCTTGCGCTTCTCGAGGAACGCGCGCGGGCCCTCGGCCGCGTCTTCGGACGACATCACCTGCATGCCGTGGCGCTGCTCGATCTCGAACGCGGCCGTCTCGGGCATCGCCTCGGTCTCGCGCAGCGTCGCGAGGATTCCGCGCACCGCGAGCGGCCCGTTCGCGGCGATGCGGCGCGCGACCTCCTTCGCCTTCGCGAGCGCCTGGCCGTCGGGAACGATGTGGTTCACGAGCCCGAGCTCGTAGGCGCGGCGCGCCGGCAGGTCGTCGCCCGCCAATAACATCTCGGCCGCGATCGCGTAGGGGATCTGGCGGCGCAGCCGAACGGCGGAGCCGGCCATCGGGAACAGCCCGCGCTGCACCTCCGTCACGCCGAACTTCGCGTTCTCGCCCGCGACGCGGATGTCGGTGCCTTGCAGGATCTCGGTTCCGCCCGCGCGGGCGAAGCCCTCGGCGGCGAGGATCACGGGCTTCTTCGGGCGGTACGTCTTCAGCCACGCGCCGTAGATCACGTGCGGCTCTTTCTTGACGCGCTCCATGTACGGGTTGTCGCTCACGCCCGAGCGCATCCTTCCGATCTCGGCGAGATCCATGCCGGCGCAGAACGTGTCGCCGCGGCCCGTCAGGATCGCGACGCGCAGCTCGGGATCCTCGTCCAGCTGCACCCATGCGTCGTAGAGGCGACACATCACCTCGCAGTTGACCGCGTTCTTCTTCTCGGGGCGATTCAGCGTGACGACGAGGACGTGCTCCTCGCGCTCGACGACGACGACCGGCTGCGACATTTCGGCTCCTGGCGGAAGCGCCGGAGGAGAATCCGCCTCGCGCCGCTCGTCAAGAGGCGGAGTTGTTAGGAACGCCGGCAAGCCCACGCGCGCAGCGCGAGGCGCTCGCCGCGGAGCTCGGCGCGTCCGGCGCGACGGGAGCGGGCGCAGTGGCGTGCGACGCCGAGCGCGGCGTCGTCCGCCGGCGCGGCCCCCACGGCGGAAACAGCGACGGAACGAGCGCGCTTGCGTCGCAGAGTTGCCGGCTCGCGAGCCTTTGCTTGCCGGCTGGCGGACCGGACGTCTCTCACCCGATTGGGTGAGTTCCGTCGGAACTGTGAGCTGCGCCACAGCAAATGCGAGCCCCGAAGCCGCGATTCCCTGGCCACTCATTGGCCGGAAACGAGCGCCCTCGTGGTAGATTGCGCCCGCTTTCTGCAGATTTGCGTCGAACTGCCTCGGCATCGATGCGGATCCGCCACAGCCAATCGGGTCCCGCCGCACGCGGCGGATCGGAGCCAGCAGATGATGAAGAGTCTCGCTTTCGCGGTGATCTCCGCGGCCGCGCTCGCGGCGCCCGCGTCGGCGGTCACCGTGAATGGGATCGGAGACGTGTGGAGCCTGGAGTTCGACGGCAGCCTCGACGTCGACGGAACCGCCACCGTGATGGAGGGCCTCGCCGCCTCCGTGCAGTACCGCGTCGTCGATGAGTTCTACGACGCATCGATCGATCGCACGTTCCTGGGCGTCGACATCACGATCGTGAACCAGAGCGACGGCGCGATCTGGGAGCAAGCCTCCGTCACCGGCATCGGGTTCAACACCGATCCCGACGTGAAGCGGATGGGGAGCGGCGTCAGCGGCGACTACGACTACCTCGTGCTCGACGCGCCGCTCCCGACCAGCGATGGCTTCCGCGTCGAGCTGTGCGTGGCCGGCTGGAGCGGCGGCTGCAGCGGCCCGCAAGGCAGCGGTACCGAGATCGGCGAGACCGGAACGGCGTCCGTCTATCTCGCATTCGCCGGCGACCTGACGGACTCCCCGATCGAGTTCTCGAACTTCGGCGTGCGTTACTCGTGGGTGCGCGACGACGAGCGCGGAATTCGCTCGGGCCAGGGTCTCGGCGTGCCGCGCACGCCCCCCGTCCCGGAGCCGGCCTCCGCGGCCGTATTCGCGGTCGGCGCGCTGATCGTCGGCGCGGCGCTCCGCCGGCGCATGCGCGCGAGCTGAGCCGACTCTCTCTCGCACGAGCGCCGGGCTCGATCACCGAGGCCGGCGCTTTGCATTTCGGGCGCAGCGTTCTTCCGGCCGGTCGCCCGGGCAAGCGCGCAGCGGGCAAAAGCCGCGCTCGCCGGTTGCGGTGCGGCGTGGCTATCACACAGTGCGTTTCCCTCGCCGGAGGCTCCATGTACATCGATTTCACCCCCGAGCAGAAGAAGCTCGCTGCCGAGCTGCGCGCGTACTTCGCGCAGCTGATCACGCCCGCGGTGCTCGAAGAGATCCGCGGCTCCGAGGGCGGCGGCCCCGAGTTCCGGCGCGTGCTGCGCCAGCTCGGCAAGGATGGCTGGCTGGGCGTCGGCTGGCCGAAGGAGTACGGCGGCCGCGCGCTCGGCGCGCTCGAGCAATACATCTTCGCCGAGGAAATCCAGCGCACCGGCTACCCGCTGCCGTTCCTGACGATCGGCACCGTCGGCCCGACCATCATGAAGTTCGGCAACGACGAGCAGCGCAAGCGCTTCCTGCCGAAGATCCTCGCCGGCGAGCTCTTGATCGCGATCGGCTATTCGGAGCCGAGCGCGGGCACCGACCTCGCGTCGCTGAAGACCACCGCGATCCGCGACGGCGACGAGTACGTGATCAACGGCCAGAAGGTGTTCACCAGCCTCGCCGATCACTCCGACTACGTTTGGCTCGCCGCGCGCACGAATCCGAGCGCGTCGAAGCACCGCGGCATCTCGATGCTGCTCGTTCCGCTGAACGCGAAGGGCGTGAAGATCACGCCGATCTGGACCGTCGGCGGCGTGCGCACCAACGCGACCTATTACGACGACGTGCGCGTGCCGGCGGACCACCTGATCGGCGGCGAGAACAACGGCTGGACGCTGATCACCAATCAGCTGAACCACGAGCGCGTCTCGCTGTTCAACTACGGCCCGATGTCGCAGCACTTCGGCGAGGTCGTGCGCTGGGCGCGAGAGACGGAGCACCCGAAAGGCGGCAAGGTGATCGAGCGGCCGTGGGTGCAGCAGAACCTCGCGAAGTTCGCCGCCAAGCTCGAAGTGCTGAAGGTCCTGAACTGGAAGCAGGCGTGGGACATCACGCAGGGCGGCCTGCATCCGGCGCACGCGTCGACGGTGAAGGTGTTCGCGAGCGAGTTCAACGTCGAGGGCTACCACCTGCTGGGCGAGGTGTTAGGGGAGGCGGGCGCGATCCGCGACGGATCGCCCGGCGCGATCCTGCGCGGGAAGATCGAGCGCACCTATCGCTCGGTGCTGATCCTCACCTTCGGCGGCGGCACGAACGAAGTGCAGCGCGACATCATCGCGATGGCCGGCCTGCGCATGCCCCATTACAAGACCTGAGCTCGGAGAGACGCGTCATGGATTTCTCGTTGACCGAAGACCAGCAGTCGCTGCGCGAGCTGGCGCGCAAGATGCTCGAGGAGCTCGCGACGCACGAGCGGCAGAAGGCCGTCAAGGCGACGCCCGAGCGCATCGACCGCGAGCTGTGGCGCGAGCTCGCGAAGGCCAACCTGTTAGGGGTCGCGATCGAGGAGCGCTTCGGCGGCAATGGCGGCGGCCTCACCGAGCTCGCGATCGTGCTCGAGGAGATCGGCCGCGCGGTCGCGCCGGTGCCCGTGTTCCCGACGCTGGTGCTCGGCGCGCTGCCGATCGCGGCGTTCGGCAGCGAGGCGCTGCGCGCGAAGTGGCTGCCGCGCGTCTCATCGGGCGAGGCCGTGCTCGGCGCCGCGATCGTCGACGACCGCCCGATCGACGTCGTCACGGCGCGGCGCGACGGCTCCGCTTACGTGCTCGACGGCACGCGCTCGCTCGTGCAGGCCGCGCACGTCGCCGACGCGATCCTCGTGCCCGGACGCACCGACGCCGGCACGACGCTGTTCGTGGTCGATCCGCGCGCGCAGGGCGTCCAGCTCGAGCGCGTCGAGACCACCGACGAGCAGCTGCGCCCGCACTTTCACGCGAACGGCGTGCGCGTGAACGAAGCCGACGTCGTCGGCGCGATCGGGCAGGGCGATGACATTCTCGGCTGGCTCGCGCAGCGCGCGACGCTCGCGCTGTGCGCGATGCAGGTCGGCGTCGCCGAGCGCGCGCTCGAGATCACCGCGCGCTACACGACCGAGCGCGTCCAATTCGACCGCCCGATCGGCAGCTTCCAGGCCGTCCACACGCGCGCAGGCGACGCGTTCGTCGACGTGCAGGCGATGCGGCTCACGATGCTGCGCGCGCTGCACCTGCTCGAGCGGGGCGAGGACGCGACCGACAACCTGATCATCGCGAAGTATTGGGCCGCCGAAGGCGGCGGCCGCGTCACCTACGCCGCGCAGCATCTTCACGGCGGCATCGGCGTCGACATCGACTACCCGATCCACCGCTACTACCTCTGGGCCCGCCAAATCGGCCTCCACCTCGGCAGCGGCGCCGAGCAGCTCGCGACTCTCGGCCAACGCCTCGCGAGCTAGCCCCTACCAGTGACGCGCAATAACAACCGAAAGTGACGCGATTGGGCCATCGATGGCCCAGTCGCGTCACCCGTCTCCTCTCTCGGCGCGCCAAGGCCGCACAGCAAGGAGCCGCGCGGGTCGGCGGGGGTCGCAGAGCGAACGCCCAGGCGCGGTCGCGCTCAGACAAGACGCGCAGCACGCCAGAGTCCTCGAGTGGCGCACCACCCGATCCGACGCGGCCACGCGGCCGGGCGGAGTCAATCGGCCTTCACCTCGGCAGCGGCGCCGAGCAGTTCGCAGCGCTGGGTCAGCGTCTGGCCGGTTGAGGTTGCTCACGTAGCTCGCGCAGGCGGCGGGTGATCTCCTCGGGAGGGCTAAGCCGGCGCAGAATCCCGGCGATGGAGAGGATCTCCGGGTCCCTCCACGTAGCGCCGCGCTCATCCGGT
>DASTOI010000622.1:0-4412 GCA_035762585.1 Myxococcota bacterium | reverse complement strand
TTCTATGCGGTCGCGCTCGCGGCGCAGCTCGGCGGCGCGGCGGACGGCGTCAACGTCGGCCTCGCGTGGTGCTACGTGGCGGTGCGCGTCGTCCATTCGTTCGTGCAGGCGACGAAGAACGTGATCCCGGTGCGCTTCACGCTGTTCGCGCTCGGATCCGTCGTACTGTTCGCGCTGCTGGTGCGAACCGCGTTCCTGCTCTGAGGAGGCACACGCCATGGCGAAGTCCGCGGAGCTCCTCGGCGACGTCGCGAACCGGCTCCTGTTCGAGAACGAGCTGGTGCGCGTTTGGGAGATGAACCTCGCGCCCGGCGAGCGCAGCGATCGCCACCGCCACGAGCTGCCGTACTTGTTATGCGTGCTCGAGGGCTCGCGCGTCGACGCCGAGGTCGAGGGGCGCGGCCGCGTCGAGATTCCGGTCCAGCCCGGCAGCGTGTTCTTCGTTCCAGCGGGCGCCACCGAGACCGCGATCAACCGCAGCCCCGACCGGTTTCGCGAGATCTTGATCGAGCTGAAGAAGCCGGCGACCGAACCGGTGAAGCTCGCGGTGGCGAACGCTCGAGCGACGCCCTGATCGCCGATGCGCTGGCTTCGCGCGGCTTCGCCGTCGCGCCGGATTTCCTCGCTCCCGACGAAGCGGCGGCGCTCCGCGCGGAGGCGCTGCGCCGCCGCGCGGCGGGCGAGTTTCACGCCGCGCGCGTCGGCCGCGGCGCGAGCGAACGGCGCGATCCCGCGCTGCGCGGCGACGCGATCTGCTGGCTCGACGAGGCCGCCGCGAGCTCGGCGGAGCGCGCGCTGTTCGCGCGCTTCGAGGCGCTGCGAGGCGTGCTGAACCGCGAGCTCTTCCTCGGCCTGGTCGCGCTCGAGGCGCACTACGCCTGCTATGGGGCGGGCGCCGGCTACGCCCGCCACGTCGATCGCTTCCGCGACGACGACACGCGCGCGATCTCGCTCGTGCTCTACCTGAACGACGCCTGGCGCGACGACGACGGCGGCGCGCTGCGGCTCTTCGCGAGCGACGACGCGCGCGAGCCGGCGCTCGTCGTCGCACCGCGCGGCGGCACGCTGGTCGCAATGCGCAGCGACACGATCGCGCACGAGGTGCTGCCCGCGCTCCGCGAGCGCTGGAGCATCGCGGCGTGGCTGCGCCGGCGCAGCGACCCGGGCTCGCTGCGATAGCCTGCGCGGCTCACTGGAGGCTCGCATGGCTCGCGTGCTCGCGTTCTCGGGCAGCGCCCGCAAGGACTCCTTCAACGGCAAGCTGCTCACGCTCGTCGCGCGCGGCGCGAGCGAGGCGGGCGCGAGCGTCACGCGCGTCGAGCTGCCCGACTTCTCGCTGCCGCTCTACGACGGCGACTGGGAGGCGGCGAACCCGTTCCCGCCCGGCGCGGGCAAGCTGCGCGAGCTGCTCGTCGCGCACGATGCGCTGTTACTCGCATGTCCCGAGTACAACGGCGGCATCGCGCCGCTGCTCAAGAACACGATCGACTGGATGACGCGCGCTCCCGGCGCGAAGGCGGATCCGTCGCTGTTTGCCGGCAAGGTCGCAGCGCTGTGCGCGGCCTCGCCCGGCGGCCTCGGCGGCATGCGCGGCCTGCGCTGGGTGCGCGAGCTGCTCGCCAACCTCGGCGTCACCGTGCTCGCGAATCAGCTGACGATCGGCGCCGCACACAAAGCCTTCGACCCGAACGGCGCGCTCGCCGACACGAAGCAATCCGACTCCGCCGGCGCGCTAGGCCGCGACCTCGCTCGCTTCGCCGCCGCCTGCGCCGCGCGATAGCGCGCCTCGAATCCCCCAACCCGCACGCGCCGAAAAAAATGACGCGGCTGCGCCTCGATGGCGCAGCCGCGTCACCACGCAACCTCCATAGCACCTGACGACGACCGCACAGCAAGGAGCCGCGCGGGCCGGCGGGGGTCGCAGAGCGAAGCCCCAGGCGTGACCGCGCGCAAGCCCCCGCCGGACCGCGCGGCGGCGCCACGAACGAGCGAGCAAGGAGAAGCCATCCCTAATCACTCCTTCAATACGAGATCAATGCAGAACACCGCGGCGAGGATCAGCGCGCGCACCGGGTCGCTCGCAGCCACCATCGGCGAGATCTCGAGGACATAGTTGTCGGCGCTGGTCAGCAGCTCTTTGCCCAGCCCGCTCCACTTCTTCGAGACCTTCGCGAGCTCCTGGCCTTGGCGCTCGAAGCGGAACTCCCACCCGGTCCACTTGCCCTTCAGCGAGCACGCGACCTGGCCCGACGCGTCGCGCACGTCGAACGCGCCGCCGATCGAGAAGAATTTCTGCGCGAACGAGCCGAGCAGCGCGCCGTTGCCGTCCCTCACCGAAACGTTCGACAGGAAGATCGAGACGCCGCGCGAGACGCGCAGCAAGAGCTCGCCGCTCGCGCTGCGCACCTCGACGTCGAACGGCGTCATGCGCTTGTAGTCGGTGAAGCGCAGCAGCTTGGTGAACGCGCCGAGGTTCGGCTCGCGGCAGGCGAGCAGCTGCTGGCCGGTGGTCGGATCGAAGACGTCGTAGTTGCTCGCGGCCTTGAACAGGCCCACGTGCTCTTTCACGAGGAAGGTGTTCCCGAAGCTCGAGATCGTGGTCGCGGTCATGCCGGCTCCAACTGATTGGGCGCGCATCCTAATCAGGTCGGCCAAGCGGCTCCAGGCCGGACCCGCGAGCCGAGACCGGTTGACGGCCTCCGGCGCGGTCCGCTTTCTTCGCGCGGAACGGAGAAAGATGGACTCACCCGCGCGAGCGCCCGTTGATCGATTGCTAGGCCCGCTGCAGCGCTTCCTCCAGCTCGAGGCGGCGAGTGGCCTGCTGCTGCTCGGCGCGGCGGCGGTCGCGTTCGCATGGGCGAACTCTCCCTGGGCTGCGAGCTACGACGAGTTCTGGCACACGCCGCTCGGCGTTCGCGTCGGCCCATTCGAGCTCGAGAAGCCGTTCCTGCTTTGGGTGAACGACGGGCTGATGGCGGTCTTCTTCTTCGTCGTCGGTCTCGAGATCAAGCGCGAGCTGACGGCGGGCGAGCTGCGGGAGCCGCGCCGTGCGGCGCTTCCGCTGCTGTGCGCGCTCGGCGGCATGCTCGTGCCCGCGCTCGTGTACCTCGGCTTCAATTTCGGACAAGACACGGTGCGGGGCTGGGCGATTCCTGCGGCGACGGACATCGCCTTCGCCGTGGGCGTGCTCGCCCTGCTGGGCTCGCGCGCGCCCCTCGGGCTCAAGATCTTCCTGACGGCGCTCGCCATTGCGGACGACCTCGGCGCCGTGGTCGTGATCGCGCTCTTCTACACGAGCGATCTCGACGCGGTCGCGCTCGTCGCCGCCGCTCTCGCATTCGCTACGTCGTTCTCGCTGAACCGGCTGGGTGTCCGCTCGCCCATCCCCTACGCGATCGTCGGCGTCGTGCTCTGGTTCGCGACGCTGGAATCCGGAGTGCACGCGACCGTCGCCGGCGTGATCCAGGCCTTCGCGATCCCGTCGCGAGCCGAGATCCCACCCGAGAGCTTCGCTGCGCGCGTGCGACCGCTGCTGGCGCGCCTCGAGCACTCGCCGGAGGAGAGCGGCGACGTCGTGCACGAGCTCGCGCGCGGCAGCGTCCAGGTCGAGGCGCCCCTCGCTCGCATCGAGCACGCGCTCGTGCCCTACACCTCGTTCGTCGTGATGCCGGTGTTCGCGCTCGCCAATGCGGGCGTCGCGCTGTCCGGCGGAGCGGGCGGCGCGCTCGCGAGCCCGGTGATGCTCGGTGTCGCGCTCGGCCTGCTGATCGGCAAGCCGCTCGGCGTCGCGGGCGCCGCGTGGCTCGCCGTGCGTGCGGGCGTCGCGACGCTGCCCGCCGGCGTCTCGTGGCGCCAGCTGCAGGGCGCCGCCTGCCTCGCCGGGATCGGCTTCACGATGTCGCTCTTCATCGCCGGCCTGGCGTTCGGCTCCGGGCCGCACGGCGAGGTCGGCGCGCCAAGCGCGGAGAGCAGCGCGGCGAAGCTCGGCATCCTCGCCGGCTCGGTCGTCTCGGGCGTGCTCGGCTGGGCGCTGCTCCGGCGCGCCTCGCCCGCGCGGTAACGTCAGCGACTTCGCCGGGAGAGATCGCGGTGCGCTCGCTCGCCAAGCTGTTCGAGAACAACCGCGCGTGGGCGGAAGCGATGCTGCGCGGCGATCCGGCGTTCTTCGCGAAGCTCGCGCAGCAGCAGGCGCCCGAGTACCTGTGGATCGGCTGCTCCGACAGCCGCGTGCCGGCGAACCAGATCATCGGCCTCCTGCCCGGCGACGTGTTCGTGCACCGCAACGTCTCGAACGTGGTCGTGCACACCGATCTGAACTGTCTCTCCGCACTGCAGTTCGCGATCGACGTGCTGCACGTGAAGCACGTCATCGTTTGCGGTCATTATGGCTGCGGCGGCGTCGGCGCGGCGCT
>DASTOI010000621.1:0-2456 GCA_035762585.1 Myxococcota bacterium | reverse complement strand
ATACTTACCGGTGATTCAAGGGACACTCTTCGCGCGCTTCCTCGCGAACTCGCGCGAATTCGCGCGAAGGCTGGCACGTAAGTCACCGCCAAGTATGAACGTCCCCGTGGTGACTTACGGGAGGTCGAGCAGCGCGGCCGCCTCGGCGCACGAGGCGAGCGGGCGGCCGACCTTCGCGCACAGCTCGGCGGCCTCGCGCACGAGCTCCTCGTTCGTCGGCGAGCGCTCGCGCGAGTAGAACTCCTCGATCCCGACGTGCAGGTGCCCGCCGCGCTCGAGCGCGGCCCGCGCGATCGGCGTCGCCATCAGGTCGCCGCCCCACACCGAGACCGACCACGGCAGCCCGGTGCCGTCGAGCATCTCGAGATACGCGCCCAGCGCTTGCAGCGTCGGCGGCAGGCCGAAGCTGACGCCCGGCTGCGTCGCGAAGATCCCGAACTCACCGCCGAAGTAGAGCTTCACGAGCGTGCCGCGCGGAAGCTTCCCGGCGCGCCAGTACGCGAGCGTCGTGCGCAGCGAGCCCGGCTCGTAGATCCCGAGGCTCGCGCCCATCCGTAATCGCTCGCAGAACGCGAATCCGTACCTCACATCGTCGTACGAGACGCCGTAGACGACGCCAGCCGGCAGTCCATCCGCTCCCGGCCCACCGAGATTCGTCGAGCCCGGGTCCCAGCCCGCGATGCGCAGCGGGATCTCGCGCTGGATGAGCTCGACGTGCGCGAGCATCGCCGGCATGCCGAGGCCTGCCGCGAGCGTCGGGTACCAGAGCGCGTCGGGCTTCGCGGCGAGCACGCCGCGCCACGCCGCGAGGTAGTCGTCCGCGGCCGCCTGCCCGGCCAGCGTGTAGCTCGCGTTGTGCGCGTGCACGATCGCCGCGCCCAGCTCGAAGCAGCGCAGCGCGTCGCGCGCGATCGCCTCGTGCGTGCGCGGCACGTGCGGATTCTTCTCAGGACTCGTCGCGCCGTTGATCGCGGCCTCGAGAATGACCGGGGCTTCGGCGGGGATGCGTGCCATCGAGCCCACGGTGGCACGCCCGGCGTCCGCCGGCGACCGCCTCAGCGCGCCCGCGACCGCTTGAACGGGGCCGCACGCCATAGAACGTGTTCCACTTTTCTGCTTGACGCTGGCGACTGCGCCGGGAGAGAGTGCCGCTTCCATCCCGGTCGGGCGCCGACGGGTGGGGGGAGGGCCGAGATGACGCAGCTTCGATTCGTTCTCGTCGCGAGCCTGTTGATCTGGACCGCCGCAGCGTTCGCGCAAGAAGAGACGACCGACGCGCCGGCGCCACAGCCCGCGCCCGCCGCCGAGCCCGCGCCGACAGCGCCCGCGGCTCAGCCCGTCTCCGAGATCGAAGAGATCGTCGTCACGATCACGAAGCGCGAAGAATCCGTGCAGGACATCGGCGGCTCGATCGCAGCGTTCAATGATGACACGATCCAGAACGCGAACATCGAGAACGTGGGCGATCTGATTGGCCTGCTGCCGAACGTCACGGTGAAGTCCGAGGACACCGACATCTCCGTGCGCGGCGTCGCGCGGGTCGCGTTCGATGCCCAGTCGCCCGTCGCCTATCACGTCAACGGCGTCTACCAGTTCAACTCGCTCGCGTACGTCGGTCAGTTCTACGACCTCCAGAACGTCGCCCTGGCGCTCGGACCCTCGGGCACGCTCTACGGACGCAACGCGAACGGCGGCGCGATCGACATTCAGTGGCACCGACCGGAAAACACCTGGAGCGCGATGGGCGACGTCACGTATGCGCCGCGCTTCGACAACTATCAGTTCCGGAGCGCCGTCAACATTCCGCTGTCTGGCGAGGACAATGATCTGCTGAACGCGCGGTTCGTGCTCACTCGCGAGGTAGCCGACGGTACGGTCCGCAATGTGGCGGGGACTGGTCGCGAGGGATTCGGAGCCAAGAACGATTGGTACACGCGCCTCTACCTGACCTCTCGGCCGACCGAGAACCTGACGCTCGATCTGCGCGGTTGGTACTCGAAGAGCACGGATCGATACGCCGGCGGCATTTCGCTGCTGCCCACCGGCACCGTTCCGCAGGGCGTCCTCCCAGGTCTTTTCATGCCCTATGACTGGGCGGGCGGCTTCGTCCAACTCAAGTCAGCGCTCCAAGCATCGCCGCTCTTGGGGGTCATTCAGCTCATCCGGCTGGCGAACGGGTTGCCCAACTTGAACGCCGCCACTGAGTTCTTCTTGCTAAACGGGTTCGAGGGAGACGAGGCGTTGATGATTCCGCCAATTCCTCCTTTCGTTCGGGACGCGTCCTTCTTCACGCCCGTGGACTCCTCAGAATTCTCGCTCGGTCGTAGGCGCACGGCGTCGCGGCTGTTCGAGTTGGGGTCGGGCGACCTGGAGGTCTGGAGCGTCGATGCAGGCCTCGAGTGGAATCTCGAAGGCCTTCCTCTCTTCGGCGACGTCGATGTCTTCGCACTCGCTGG
>DASTOI010000620.1:0-2687 GCA_035762585.1 Myxococcota bacterium | reverse complement strand
CGGGGCCATCGAGGCCCGTCGCTTCACTCTGCGCGACGTCGGGGGCGGTCGTGGCCACGCGCTTCTGCGCGAATCGTTGTCGTGCGGGCGTCGTCGACTCGCGACTGGAGGATTCCCGATGAGGGTGGTTCTCGTTCTGATCGCTGCGCTGATGGGCGGCCTGTGCACCGGAGTCGAACCAGCAACCGCGGAGCATGACGGCGCCGGCCGCTGAGTGGCGCGAGCCCTATTGGGGCGGAAGCTGCGAGGTGAAGCTCGAGTCGAAGCCGGGCGGATTCAAGCGAGAGATCAAGTGCCCCGGCGGCCGCGGCGCCGAGTGGGGCCGGCCGCGCAAGCGCGAGCTTCACGACGGCCCGTGCCTCGTGAAGGTCGAAGCGACGCGCGAGGTGTTCAAGGAAGAGGTGAAGTGCGACGGGTGAGCGCGCGCCCCGTGTCAGCCGTCGTAGAAGAACGGCGTGTGCAGTCCTAACAGCTTGCGTTCGCGCGGGGTCTGGATGCGGGCGACGGCCTCGGCCGAGAGCTGATGGATCTCCGCCGGAACGCGCAGGCGCTGCGCGATGTCGCGGCGCGCGTAGTGGGCTTGCAGGAAGAGGCGGCCGGTGCCGCCGGGCTGGGCCGGGAGGCCGCGGTGCCAGGCGTCGGAGACGAACAGCGCGACGTCGCCGGCGTTCGCTTCGAGCGCGACCGCGCCGCGGCCCTCGTACTCGAGCGCCGGGTCGTTCACGCGATCGAACGGAGCGAGGCGTCCCGAGCGGTGGCTCCCCGGGATGATCGCGGTCGGGCCGCACGCGAGCGGGCAATCTCTCAGGTAGAGGTGCGCACCGATCGCGAACACGGGGTACGGAATTCGGTCGTCCCACGGCACGCCGTCCGGGCGTGGGACGTGCGGCCCGGCGTCGCAATGCCACGGGCCGCCGGTGAAGGTCGGCGGATTCCACCACGCGGTGTTCGCGATCACGTGGCAATCCTCGCCCAATAATGGCTCGATCGCGGCGAGGATCGCGGCGTTCGCGACGGCCTCTTGGCTCGCGGCGGAGCGGTTCAGCATCTCGTAGCGGAACTCGGCGCGGTCGGGCCGGCCGCGCTCGGGCTCGCTCGACGCGAACACCGCCTCGATCTCGGCTGTTATGCGCGCGACCAGCTCGGGCGCGAGCGCGGCGCGCAGCAGCGCGTAGCCGTCGCGCTCGAGCTGCGCGCTCGCCTCGGGCGCCGGCTCCGAGCGCAGCGTGAGGTTGCCGCCGATGCGCCGGATCATCTCCGCTCCTCCCGTAGGGGCGGCGCATGGTACGGCGCTCGCGAGCCGACTGCGCACGCGCGTCGTAATGCCGCCTTCAGCGGCCTTGGAGCAGCCAAATCGCGGCGGCGATCAACAGCGCCGCGCCGACCACGAGGGGGATCAGCCGCTTCAGCACCGGAACGCCGGCGGTCGCGAGCAGATCGACGGGTGCGGCTTCGCGAGCACGCGCGGAGGCGGGCCCCGCCGTCGCCATGCCGGCCGGTGTCGGCGCGGCGCTCGCCGGCATCTGCGACTGCGCAGACACGGTCGCCGTGCGCGAGGGCTCGCTCGGAGCGGCCCCCGGCGGCTCCGCGCTCGCGGCTGCCGGCCCGGAGCCCGCCGCAATCTCGCGCTCCAAGTTCGCGACGAACTCCCCCAACAGCTTCCCGCTCACCTCCGCGATCAGCCCGCGCCCCATCTGCGCGAGTCGCCCGACGATCGCGAGATCCGTCTCGACCGTGACCCGCGTGCCGTCCGCCGTGGACGCGAGCGACGCCGTGACGGTCGCCTTCGCGCTGCCCTGCCCCTTCGTCTCGCGCCCCTCCGCGCGCAGCACGCCGCGCTTCGCCGCGTCGTCCTTCTCGGCGAAGCTCGCCTTGCCCTCGTACTGCGCGAGCACGGGTCCGAGCTTCACCTTCACGCGCCCGCGGTGGACATCGCCGTCGCGCCCGATCAGCTCCGCGCCCGGCATGCACGGCGCGATGCGCTCGAGATCCGTCAGCAACGCCCACGTCGTTTCGGGGGAGGCCTTCACCGTGAACTGGTGCTCGAGCTTCATGGCCGAGGCCTCCGCGCGCGTGAACTGCAGGGTTTGGCACCACCGGGGGCAGCGATCAAGACCGCGCGCGATACCTTGCCGCGATGCAGTTCGACGGCTTGCCGGGCGGCGACCTGGTCGCGAGTGGGCTCGCCGATCTCGAACGGGGAGCGCGCACACGCAACGCGCTCCTCGTCGCCATCGGCGCGCCGCGCCTGCGCGCGCTCGGCGTCGCGGTGCCGAACCCAGCGATCGCGCGGCCGGAGCTCGCACTCTACGAGCTGCTCACCGAGACGGAAGGAACGGCCGCACACTCGCGCTACAACGCGCTCGTGCGGCGGCTCGTGAGCTTCGAGCACGCGCTGGCATGCGCCAGCCGGTAGATCGCGCGCGCCTCCGCGCCTTCATGCGCGCGTTCGGACGAGAAGCCGATCGCGACGGCCGCGCGTACCTGACCGGCGGCGCAAGGGGCGTGTTGTTGGGGTGGCGCAAGAGCACGATCGACATCGATCTGAAGCTCGAGCCGGAATCCGATCGGCTGCTGCGTGCGGTCGCCGAGCTGAAGGAACGTCTCGGCGTGAATCTCGAGCTCGCCTCGCCCGACCTGTTCAGTCCCGAGCTCACGGACTGGCGTGAACGGAGCGCGTGGATCGC
>DASTOI010000619.1:0-2604 GCA_035762585.1 Myxococcota bacterium | reverse complement strand
GGCCGCAACGATCGCAGCGAGACGCGGGGCTGGATCGAACGCGCGCTCGTTACGGCGGCGGGCGACGCGAAGCTGCGCGCGCGCGCACACGCGGAGTGCGCGGCCGACGCGCTCGCGCGCGCGCAGCTCGGCGACGCGGAGCGCCACGCGCTCGCGGCGCGCGAGCACGCGCTCGAGGCGGGCGAGGAGAAGCTGCTCTCCGGCGTCGTGCGCGTGCTCTGTCTCGCTGCGCTGGAGCGCGCCGACTTCGCCGCTGCCGTGCGCTTCGCCGAGGAGTCGCACGCGCTCTCGCTGCGGAGCGGCGACCGGCAGAGCATTCTGCTCGCGCAGATCTATCTCGGCTATGCGAAGCGCGGCTTCGGCGCGTTCGCGGAAGCTGCGAAGCACTTCCGCGACGCAGCGGATGGCTTCGCCGCGCTTGGCGATGCGCTCTCTCGCGCGCACGCGCTGCACGGCGTCGCGGACTCGCTGCTCGAGCAGGGCCGCGTCGCGGACGCGAAGCAGCTCTACCACGACGTGCTGCGCACGTGCGTCGCGCTCGTCGAGCGCGACCTGATCGCGCACTGCGTCGCAGGCCTCGCGGCGGTGGCGGTGGAGGAGCGCGAGCTCGCGGACGCCGCGCGCCTCTGGGGCGCTGTGCACGGCGCCGAGCGCCGCGCGCAGACGCGACTGATGGCGTTCGAGCGCGCGCTCTACGAGCCCCGCATCGACCGCGCGCGGCGCGCGCTCGGAGAGGAGACGTTCGCCGCGGCGTACGCCGAGGGCGTCGCGCTCTCCGAGCGCGCGCATGACTCGGCGGCGATCGCGGCAGGCTGAAACGCGCGAGAGACCCGCTCGCGTTCTACCTGCGAACCGCAGCCGACGCTGCGATGGCTGCCGGCACGGCGTCGCCTTCCTTGGCTTCGCCGTCGATCCCGTAGTCCGGCTTCACGAGGCCGGCGGCGATCTCACGCAGCGCCGTGACGACGTGCTTGTTGTCGCCCACGTCGACGAGGGGCGTCGCGCCCTTGCGCAGCTGGCGCGCGCGAATCATCGCGACGCGCACCAAGTGAAACCGATTCGGGATGACCGCGATGCAGTCTTCGATCGTGATGCGGGCCATGCTCAAACCTCCCGTCGCAGCGCGGCGAGCGACGGATGCGGCCAGATCGACCGCCAGATCCACGTCGTGACGAGCGATCCACAGATGAGCCCACCGATCAGGTAGGTGAGAGCCAGTTCGATCATGAGAGTCTCCTGGGTGTCGTGCGCAGGGGCGCGAGGAGATCTCGCGCGCGGCCCGCTCACGAAGCGTCCGTGGGGGGAAGTGGCTCAGCGCTTGCGGGAGCGGATGAACGCCAAGTACTTGAGGAGCTCCTCCTCTTCCTCGGCGGTCAGATCGTCGATCGCGAACGCGGCCAAGCGCTTGCGCCGGCCGGCGCCGTTGATGGGCGGCAGCAAGTAGCCGGCCTTCTCCATCAACGCCTCGTAGGGAACCGCATACACCTCGGCGAGCTGATGCAGCACGCTCGGAGAGGGCTGCTGGATCTTGCCCTTCTCGAGCTGGCTCAGGTACGCGTTCGAGACGGCGCGGTCCGTCGCCTCCTCGACTTCTCGCAGCGAGAGCCCTTTGGCGGAGCGAAGGTCCGCGAGCAGCCCCCCGAGCGCGCCCTGAGTGCGGGGTGCGCTCGGCGTGCTCGGGTCGTTCCGCTTGCGTGGCCTGTGCTTCACGTCGAGCAAGGTCGCAGCCACTGCTTCGTATGTCAAGCAGTTCGCGTAGTTGCTTGACATATTTAGCATATTGCATAGATTTCGCAGCGACCCCCGCGATCTGGGATCGGGAGGAGACGACCGATGACCGTCGCCAACTGGGTTCGCTGGAACCGCACGGAGCTCGAGCTCGCAGAGCGCGAGGCGCTACTGGGCGCGCTCACGCAGGAGCAACAGCGCCAGCTCCTCCACAATGACTACGTCTGGGTGGAGCGTTGCGGCGTCATCTGGCGCCCCCGGGAAGGGGATCTGCGCCGCGCCCGTTTCACGCACAGCACGGTTTTCGAGACGAAGCGCGGCGCCTTTCGAATCGACGCCGATGGCGGCGTCCACGACGCCCGCAGTGCGGGCGCCCGAGGAGACCCGCAATGAACGTTCAACCGCTCCACGACCGAATTCTCGTCAAGCGTTTTCCGGAGGAGGCGAAGACCCCCGGCGGACTTCTCATCCCGGATGCCGCCAAGGAAGAGCCGAACGAAGGTCGCGTGATCGCGATCGGCAAAGGCGAACCGCTGCACGACGGGAACGTGCGCGGCCTCGAGGTCGCGCTCGGCGACCGCGTGCTGTTCACGAAAGGCTCGGGAACCGAGCTTCGGATCGCCGGCCAGCTGCACCTCATTCTCCGCGAGGACGACGTCCTCGCGATCGTTGGTTAGGAGACGAAATGACCGTCAAGCAGATCCTCTATCAAGAGGACGCGCGCGCGAAGCTGCTGCGCGGCGTGAACGGGATCGCGCACGCGGTGCGCGTCACGTTGGGCCCCAAGGGCCGCAACGTCCTCATCGAGAAGAGCTGGGGTGCGCCGACCGTCACCAAGGACGGCGTCACGGTCGCGAAGGAGATCGTGTTCGAGGA
>DASTOI010000618.1:0-6616 GCA_035762585.1 Myxococcota bacterium | reverse complement strand
CAGATCGCGCAGCCTCGACCACTGCTGCTGCGCGAGCTGGTCGCGCCGGCTGCCGTGCACCGGATCGAGCTCGTGCTCGAGGCGCACTATCACGGCGACACCGCGCTGTGCGCGTTCGGCCCGCGTCGCGAGCAGCTGCTCGTCTACCGCGCGGCGCTCGCGCCCGGCTGCTGGGAGAAGCTCGCGGAGATCTTCGGCGCGAAGCAGCTGATCGAGATCCCCGAGGCCGACGCCGAACGCTACGCCGCGAACTCGTTCTGCTTCACGCGCCGCGGCGAGTCGTTCCTCGTGATGCCCGGCGGCATCTCCGACACGCTGCAGGGCCGCGTGCGCGAGCGCGGCGTCACACCCATTACGGTGGACGTGTCCGAGTTCCTGAAGAAAGGCGGCGGCAGCGTGAAGTGCATGATCGGCGATCTCGGACCGACTGCGCTCGCGTAGCAGCAGCCGGCAAGCGGCCCGAAGCGTCTCCGCACGCGCGCTTCACGCGCGCGACACGCGCAGTGCGACGCGCTGCGCGCGCTCGCCTCGATCTCGTGCGCGAAACCTCGCGCCCCTCGTCACGCGCGCCGCATAGCGTCCTCCCTGTTCGCCGGACCTGGGAAGCCGGCGAGCGCTCCAAAGGAAGGGGGATTTGTGCGGATTCTGAAGCAGCTCGCAGCGCCGTCATTGGCGCTGCTGCTCGCGGGCCCCGCCGCCGCGACCACCATGTCGCTCCAGCTCTCGTGGCAGAACAGCCAGGGGCAGACGGTGACGTGGAACGGCTCGCAAAGCGGAACGCCCACGGGCGATGGTCAGGAGGAATCGTTCGTCGGCCAGCAGGTGGCGAACAGCTGGACGCTCAGCTGGGACGCGACGGCCGACGCCGATCCGTTCGTGAACGGTTTCTTCTCGATCCAGAACGGCTCGGCCATCACGCAGACCTACACGTTCACGGTGACGCTCCCGATCGCACCGCCGGTCGTTCCGGTGTCGGCGATCGGCGGCTCGATCGGCGTGACGGTCACCGACACGAACGGCAACGGCGTCGCCACGGTGGCGAGCGCAGGCGCCGGCTACGTGTTCAACGCGAGCAACGACGGCAGCACGACGCTCCAGCTGTTAGGGCCGGGCTTCGCGCTCAGCGCGCCGTTCGCGGGCGGCTCGGCCACCGCTTCGGCGAGCGCCGGACTGCCGGGCGGCACGATCGCCAGCATCGCGGCGAACGGATCGATCTCGATCACGCACACGTTCACGCTGACGCCGGGCGACTCGGTCGGGCTCACCAGCTTCTATCTGGTGAATTCGGTTCCGGAGCCGGGCACGCTCGCGCTGTTCGGCGCCGGCGCGCTCGGCTTGCTGCGGTTCGGAAGGCGACGTCGTCTCTGATCGGATCTCTACCCACCTGCTGCGCAAACGAGAGGCCGGCCCCGCGCATCGGGGCCGGCCTTCTCATCCGAGCTCCGTTCGCCTTCGGCGCCCTGCGCGCGGCCTGCTCCGCTGCGCGGTCCGGGGCCGCCCCGCTGAACGCCTCCGCTGGCAGAATGCGCGCATGCCCACCCAGCACGTGACGCGCGTCTACACCGGCGCGGATGGCGAATCGCATTTCGCCGACATCGAGATCGAGCTGAGCGACCTCGGCGCGATCGGCGCGATCTCGAAGCCCATGTCCGCGAAGTCGATCCTGTTCCGCGAGACTGGCGCCGACTACGACCTCGACTTTCACAACGCGCCTCGGCGTCAGTTCGTGATCATGCTCTCCGGCGGCCGCGTCGAGCTCGAAGTCGGGAGCGGCGAGAAGCGCGTGCTCGGGCCCGGCGACGTACTGCTGGCGGAAGACACCACCGGCCGCGGCCACATCAGCCGCGCGCTCGATCGCGAGCCGCGGCGCTCGATCTTCGTCGCGCTGGAATGACGCGCATCGCGCGCGCTTGCTAAAGCGCGACCGCGATGCTCCGCCTCACCAACCTGCGCCTGCCGCTCGACCACGACGACGCCGCGCTGCGCGCCGCGATCGTGGCGAAGCTCGGGATTCGCGACGCGGAGCTCCGCAGCTTCACGGTGCACAAGCGCAGCTGGGACGCGCGCAAGCGGCGCACGATCGCGTGGATCTACACGGTCGACTGTCAGGTTGCGGGCGAAGAGAAGCTGCGCGCGCGGCATGCGAAGGACACGCACGTCAGCCGCACGCCGGACATGCGGTACCGCTTCGTCGGCCGTGCGCCGGAGGGATTCTTCGCGGGCGATCGCGCGCGCCCCGTCGTCGTCGGCTTTGGCCCGTGCGGAATCTTCGCGGCGCTCGTGCTCGCGCAGATGGGGCTGCGTCCCGTCGTGCTCGAGCGCGGCAAGCGCGTGCGCGAGCGAACGCGCGATACCTGGGATCTCTGGCGGCGCGGGCGGCTCCATCCCGAATCGAACGTGCAGTTCGGCGAAGGCGGCGCGGGCACGTTCTCGGACGGCAAGCTCTACAGCCAGATCAGCGACCGCCGCTTCCTCACGCGCAAAGTGCTGAACGAATTCGTCGCGGCCGGCGCGCCCGAAGACATCCTCAGCTCCGGCAAGCCGCACATCGGGACGTTTCGGCTCGTCAGCATGGTCGAGAAGCTGCGCGCGCAGATCGAAGCGCTCGGCGGCGAGATCCGCTTCGAGCAGCGCGTCGTCGACCTGCGGATCGAAGGCGGCGCCGTTCGCTCGCTCGGGCTCGCGGGCGGCGAAGAGCTGCGCGCCGATCACGTCGTGCTCGCGCCCGGCCACAGCGCGCGCGATTTGTTCGAAGCGCTGCACGCGCGCGGCGTCGCGCTCGAGGCGAAGCCACTCTCGATCGGACTGCGCATCGAGCACCCGCAGTCGCTGATCAATCGCGCGCGCTTCGGCCCACACGCGGGCGACCCGCGGCTCGGCGCTGCGGACTACAAGCTCGTGCATCACGCGGCGAACGGGCGCTCCGTCTACAGCTTCTGCATGTGTCCCGGCGGCACGGTCGTCGCCGCCACCAGCGAGCCGGCTTGCGTCGTCACGAACGGGATGAGCCAGTACTCGCGCGACGACCGCAACGCGAACGCCGGCCTCGTCGTCGGGCTCTCGCCGGATGATTATGGGCAGCGCCGCGATGCGGAGGGACGCGTGCACCCGCTCGACGGCATCGCGTTCCAGCGCACCTGGGAAGCGCGCGCGTTCGAGCTGGGTGGCGGCGATTACGCCGCGCCCGCACAGCTCGTTGGGGATTTCCTGAAGAGCGTCGCGTCGCGAGAGCTCGGCCGCGTGCTGCCGTCCTATCGCCCGAGTGTCCGCCTCGGGAACCTCGCCGATCCCACGCGGCCGAGCCTGCCGGAGTGGGCGCTGGACGCGATCCGTGAGGCGCTGCCCGCGCTCGATCGCAAGCTGCCCGGCTTCGCGCTGCCCGACGCCGTCCTCACCGGCGTCGAGACGCGCACCTCCTCACCGCTGCGGATTCCGCGCGGCAAAGACCTGCAGAGCACGAACGTGCGCGGGCTCTTCCCGGGCGGCGAAGGCGCAGGCCATGCGGGCGGAATCATGTCCGCTGGCGTAGACGGGATCGAGCTCGCGGAGGCGGTCGCACGCGAGATGCTCGGGGTCGGCGCCTGAGTCCGGCGCGCGCTCGGCGCGCTTCAGCCGCGAGCGGCTGTAGACGGCGAACGGCTTTCCGGGCGGCGCGAGCTCGAACGTCTCGACGAACTCGTCCCGCGAGACCAGCTCGTACGTCTCTCGCGCCTTCCACGCGTCGTCCAGGTTTTCGAAGTCCTCGCTGACGAACACCAGCTTCTCCGGACCGCTCGCGCTCGGGTCGAGCACGTACGTGTTGACGAAGCCTTCTTTGTGGAACTGGCGGAAGACGATGCGCGCTCGCGCGCGGTCGTAGCTGAAGTAGCTCTCCTGCTCGTGGCGCTCGTCCTCCGCCTTGCCGGGCTGCGCGGGATAGAACGAGACGCTGCGCTCGTGCAGGAAGCGATCGCCGAGCACGAACGCGTAGCTGCGCTCGACGGTGCCTTCGCCCGGCTCGCCCGCCGCGCTGCCCGCCCAATCTCCGACCAAGAAGCGAATCGCGGCGAAGGGGTCGGGCTTGGCGGCAGCCGTCTCGTCCGCGTGGGCGGCGAGCGCAGAGCCGATCGCGATCGCGAAGACGAATCCGGCGCGCAGGACTCTCCTCCTCATCATCCTCTCCTCACATGCGGTCGATGAAGACGCGCTCCTTCGCGATCCAGATCGCGGAGCGCTTGAAGTCGATGAACTTCGCCTCGTCCTCGATCGCGCGGCGCCCGGCCTCGGCGACCTCGGGACCGTTTCGCGCGAGCGTGCGATCGAACCAGACTTCGGCGTGGCCCAGATACGGAGCTGTTACGGTGCCGCGCGATTTGCGCAGCTCGTCCTCGAGCGCCGTCTCGAAGCGGTGCACCTGCTGATACCGGAGAATTCCCATCGCGTGCGCCTGCGCGCGGATCAGCGGGCCGTGCATGACGCGCCAGTAGCGCTGCGCGTCGGCGAATGAGAGCTGCGCGTGCTGGCGCAGCGGGAAATAGAGCTTCACGAGCGGGCTACCTGGCCGCGCGAGCAGGTTTTCGGGGCTCGGGTTCACCTGCGGAAGCTCGTGCGTCAGGTAGAGCGGCGAGTTCGCGAGGTCGATGAACTTCTTCTCGTCCTCGAGCAACGCCGCGCCGGCCGCACGTCCCGCTTCGGTCGCGAGCGCCTTGCCGAGCGCCTCCTCCGAATCCCACCACAGCTCGGCGACGCCGTCGTACGGCGTCTCCATCCCGCCGCGCGCGGTCGCAGCGGCTGCGTTCATCGCGTCCTCGAGCGTGTGCACCTGCACGTAACGCAAAATGCCCAGCCGCGTCTGGAAGCTCGCGACCAGCGGGCCGTGCTCGTCGCGCCAGTAGCGCTGGAAGTCGGGGAGCGACATGCCGGATTTCCGGCGCAGCAGGAACACCAGACGGATCATGGGCGCGCGCTCTCCGTGTTGAGGTGATTGAATCAGGATGCGCGACCGCGCGCTTCCGGGCCTTGCCGGCTCGGTATCCACTGTTCGACTTCGCTCGCCTTCGGCTCGCTGCGCGCGCCGCCAGGCGGCGCTTGCTATCCCGCCGATCATCTCACGAGGAGGCCCGATGGATCGCCGGGAATTTCTGCTGGGCAGCGCTGGAGGAATCGGGCTGATCGCGGCCGCGGATCTGCTCGCGGCGGGCGGCGCGGCTGCGGCGCCGGAGGCGGGGGCGACCGGCAGCGCGGCCGGCGGCGGCGAATCCGCCGCGGCGTTGAAGGAGCTGCGCGAGGTGCTCGGACAGCTCGACGCATCGTTCGCGACCGACGCGTGGGGGCTGCGCAGCTCCACGGATCACGCCGAAGCGCGCCGGCTCGTGATGTTCCATCTGCATCACGCGATCGAGGTCTACTTCGAGCCCTCGCCGGAGCGACCGGCGTGGAAGCGCTTCGTCACGCCCGAGAAGAAGCTGCTCGGCGACAACCCGGACGCGATCTACTTCGCGACGCCGGTCTCGGCGGCGCACCGCTATCGGATCCGCGGCAACGTCGCGGGCGCCACCTACACCTCGTTCACGGTCGAGCTCGGCGGCGCAGACGGCGCGAACCCTTCCGGCCTCGGCGCGACGCTGAACGATGCCGAGCTCGAGATCGCGCCCGACGGGAGCTACGAGATCGTCGCGAGCGCGGAGAAGCCCGAGCGCGGCAATTGGCTGCGGCTCGATCCGGGCGCGAGCAGCCTCTCGACGCGCCACTACTACGAGCGCGAGGTCTCGATCGCGGCGGATCAGCTCCACCACATTCCGCTCGCGATCGACGCGATCGACTTGACAGCGCCGCCTCCGCCGCCGAGCGATGCGTCCGTCGCGGCCGGCATTCGCCGCGTCGCGAGCTTCCTGCGCACGAGCGTCGCGCCGGCGCGCCGCGATCCCAAGCAGCTGCCGCCGTGGGTCTCGCTCGTCCCGAATCGGTTCCCGCCCCCGAAGAAGGACGACAGCAACACGAAGGTGGGCTTCGCCGCGAAGGACAACGTGTACTCGATGGCGCCGTTCGTGCTGGCGCCCGGCGAGGCGCTGGTGATTCGCGGGCGCTTCCCGAAGTGCCGCTTCGCGAACGTGGTGCTCTGGAACCGGCACACGCACAGCCTCGATTACCGGTACCGGCGCGTTTCGTTGAATCGCAAGCAGACGCGGCTCGAGGCGGACGGGAGCTTCAAGATCGTGCTGGCGGCGAGCGATCCGGGCGTGCCGAACTGGCTCGACACCGAGGGAAGGTTGAGTGGGAGCGTGTTTTGGCGGTTCCAGCTTCCCGAGGAGGAGATTGCGCCTTTGGTTGCGCGGGTCGTGAAGATTGGAGATGTCGCGGGGGCCTAATTGCTGGCGTCGGTTCAGGATCCCTCATTCGGGACGCCGCTGCGCGGTGCGGCGGGGGCTCGCCTCCGCTCACCCGCGTGACCGCGATGGGTCGGGGCGTGCGCCATTCGAGGACGCTGGCGCGCTGCGCTTCGAGCGTCAGCGCGGTCACGCCTGGGGCTTCGCTCCGCGACCCCCGCCTCCCCGCGCAGCTCCGTGCTTTGCGTCGTGGACGTCGTCATCGAGTGGGAGGAGGAGAGTGACGCGACGGCGCCATCGAGGCGCCGTCG
>DASTOI010000617.1:0-3652 GCA_035762585.1 Myxococcota bacterium | reverse complement strand
ACTTCGATCACTACCAAGACTTCGAGACGCGCGCCGAGCTGCGGCCGTCGGCGTGGGTGATCCCGCTGAATCCGTGGCCCGCCGGGCATCTGCACCTCGTCGAGATCCCGACGCCGTCCGAGCACAACGACAACGTCGTCGCGCAGTGGATCGCCGAGCGCCCCAACGGCTCGCTCGAACCGCTCGCGTTCTCGTACGCGCTGCACTGGACCGGCGAATCGCCGGGCGACGCGCAGCGCGGGCGCGTCGTCGCGACGCGCGTCGCCTCCGGCCGCAGCGACGACGCCGTCCAGTACTTCGTCGATTTCGAGAGCGACGCGCTCGCAGAGATCTCGTCGCGGCGCGTGCTCGAAGGCGTGGTCACGATCGATCCGCCGAGCGCGGCGGCGATCCTCGATCAGCAGGTCGCCAAGAACCCCAAGACCGGCGGCTGGCGGCTCGTGTTCCAGGTGAGCGTGCGCGAGCCCGCGCGCCTCACTGCATTCCTACGCGAGGGCCCGAACGTGCTGACCGAGCGCTGGGTCGAGGACGCGACGCCGCCATGAGCGAGCCGATCGCCCCGCTGCGCCCGCTGCCGACGCTCGAGCTGCGGCGGATGGGAGTGCCGCTCGAGCGCTTGCTCGAGCCGTGGGACGAGGCGCACGAGCGCGCGCGCCGCTACGCGGAGGCCGCGGGCGCATCCGACGGGGACGAGCTCGCGCGGCGTGCGGCGCTTGCGGCGGCGACCGAGCCCGGCTGGCCGGCGGGATCGACCGCGCTCGAGCGCACGCTGCGGGCGCTGCGCCGCGCGCTCGCGCGCGAGGGCGAGGACGACGCGCTCTCGACCGCGCGCCGCTGGCTCGGCCGCGAGCTCGCGCGGGACGACTTCGCGCCGGCGCCGCCGCTCGCGCGCGCCTCGATGGTCTCGCGCGACCTCCATCCCTCCGAGACGGTGCAGGCGCGGCGCCGGCGCGCGAGCTGGGTGCATGCCGCGCGCCGCCGGCGCACCGCGCTCGTGGTGCTGATCGCGCTGCCCGCGCTGATCGCAGCGCGTCTGCTCTCCGGTGCGCTGCCGAGCGCCGACGGCGGCGGGCTGCTCAAGCTCGCGCTCACGCTGCTGTTCGGCGCGCTGTTCGGCTGGATCTCGTTCGGCTTCTGGACCGCGCTCGTCGGCGCCTGGGTGATGCTGCGCGGCGATCGCTTCCTCGTCACGCGCCGCGAAGACGCGCGCGCGCCGATTCGTGGGCGCACCGCGCTCGTGATGCCGATCTGCGGCGAGCCGGTCGCGCGCGTGTTCGCCGGCCTGCGCGCGACGCTGCGCTCGCTCGAGCGTGCCGGCGCGCGCGAGCACTTCGACGTGTTCGTGCTCTCGGACTCCGCCGATCCCGACGTATACGCCGCCGAGGTGAGCGCGTGGGCCGAGCTGTGCCGCGAGCTGGACGGCTTCGGCCGCGTCTTCTACCGGCGGCGCCGCTCTCGCATCAACAAGAAGAGCGGCAACATCGCGGACTTCCTGCGGCGCTGGGGCAGCCGCTACGCGTACTTCGTCGTGCTCGACGCCGACAGCGTGATGTCGGGCGAGACGCTGCGCCGGCTCGTCGCGCTGATCGAAGCGAATCCGGAGGCGGCGGTGATCCAGACCGTGCCCGCGCCGTTCGGGCGCCGCTCGCTGTTCGGCCGCATCACGCAGTTCGCGAGCCGCCTGCACGGTCCGCTCTTCGCCGCGGGCCTCCACTTCTGGCAGCTCGGCGACGTTCCTTATTGGGGACACAACGCGATCGTGCGCTGCAACGTGTTCATGCAGTACGCGGCGCTGCCGCGGCTGCGCGGCCGGCCGCCGTTCGGCGGGCCGATCCTCTCGCACGACTTCGTCGAGGCTGCGCTGCTCGGCCGCGCCGGCTACTCGCTTTGGCTCGCGTTCGACCTCGCGGGAAGCTTCGAGGAGACGCCCGCGACGCTGCTCGAGGAGATGCGGCGCGACCGGCGCTGGTGCCAAGGCAACTTCCAGCACCTGCGCTTGTTATTCGAGGACGGCTTCTTCACCGCGCACCGCGCGCTCTTCCTGAACGGCGCGTTCGCGTACGCATCGGCGCTGCTGTGGCTGGCGTTCCTCGTGCTCGGCAGCGCGAACGCGCTCGTGCTCGCCGTGCGCGGCCCCGTCTACTTCCCCGAAGCGCCCGTCCTCTATCCCGCGTGGCCGGTGTGGCATCCGGCATGGACGACCGGCCTCGCGATCGCGACCGGCGCGCTGCTGTTCCTTCCGAAGCTGCTCGCGTGCGCGCTCGTTGGCGTGCGCGGCGGCACGCGGCGCTGGGGCGGCGCCGTGCGGCTGTTCGCGAGCGTCGCGCTCGAAGCCGCGTTCGCCGCGCTGCTCGCGCCGATCCGGATGATGTTCCACGCGCGCTTCGTGCTCAGCGCGCTGCTCGGGCGGACGTCGGGCTGGCCCGCACAGGAGCGCGGCGACGTCGCGACGCGCTGGCACATCGCAATGCGACAGCACGCGCCCGACACGGTGATCGCCGGCGCGTGGGCGCTCGCTGTGCTCTGGCTCGATGCCGCCTACTTCCCATGGCTCGCGCCGGTGCTGCTCGCGCTCACGCTCGGCGTACCGACCTCGGTGCTCTCGAGCCGCGCGCGGCTCGGCGCGGCCGCACGGCGCGCCGGGCTGTTCGTCACGCCTGAAGAGAGCGAGCCGCCCGAGGAGCTTCGAGAGCTCGCGGCCGAACCCGCCTGCGCGCAGCCGGCCAACGGCTTCGAGCGCTGCGTCGTCGATCCGATCGCGAACGCGGCGCAGCGGCTGTTCTTGCGTGCGACGCAGACGAGCCGCCCGAGGCGGCGCGCGACGCGCGTCGGCGAGCTCGTTGCGCGCGCGCTCGGCGACGGCCCGGGCGCGCTCGATGCCGCAGCGCGCCGGCAGCTGCTCGAGGATCCCGCTGCGCTTGCCGAGCTGCACGAGCGCGTCTGGACGCTGCGCGGCGATGCGGCACGGAGCTGGGGATTCGACGGCGGTCCGACCGCGAGGCGCACGCCGAGCCGCTCGTAGCGCCTGCCCACCGCCTGGAGCGTTGTCGACCTGATGACGGGCGGCATCGCGCTGCCGTGATTCCGCGCCAAGTGCTTGAGCCGCAACAGTAGAAAGCGCAATCTGTCGATGTTGCCGCGGGGAGAGTGCGGCCGCTTCGCCCAACGCCGGACGGAGGTTCCTCTTGAGCGATCTCGACCGTTGGACCGCGCGGCGGGTCGGTAGGCGGACGTTCCTCCGCGAGGCTGCTGCCAGTGTCGCTCTCCTGCCGCTCGTCGGATGCGGGGCGCAGGAATCCGAGAGCGGGCAAGGCGCTGCATCTGCGGCGAGAGCCCAGCCGCTCCTGGTCGGCGGCCTTCCTGTCACCTGCAACCTCACGCTCCCGATCGCCTGCGTCGCGCGCGGGGCCGCGAAATCTCCCGGCCGGTCCTTCGAGTTCAGCAAGTACAGCGGTTGGCCTGAGATCAAAGAGTCGCTGATGACGGGGCGCATTCAGGCCGCCTACATGCTGGCGCCGCTCGTCATGGACCTGGCGAGCAAGAACATCCCGATCAAGGTCGTCTCGCTCGGCCACCGCTCGGGCGCGGTGATCATGGTGAGGACCGATTCGCCGTACAAGAAGTTCAAGGACCTGACCGGCAAGCGCGTCGC
>DASTOI010000616.1:0-3818 GCA_035762585.1 Myxococcota bacterium | reverse complement strand
CGAGCTCGGTCGCCCAGGTGACGACGCCGATCGCCTCGAGCGTGCGCTCGCCGACGTTGAAGGTCACGCGGATGCGGTCGCCGACCTCGAGCTCGCAGCCGATCGCATGGAAGCGGATGCCGCCGACCGAGATGTCCTTGCCGACCGCGAGCTGGTGCCCGTTCTCGAGCAGCGCGAACGAGATCACCTGATCCGTTGCGATGCGCGGATACTTGCGGCGCTCCTTGCGCACTCTGCCCCCATCTTTTCCGAGCTCCGCTCGCCTGCGGCTCGCTGCGCGCCGTCTGCGCCGCGTCGCGGCGCTGGACGGCTTGCTCCGATGAGGGCTCTTCGGTGCGCAACTCGGCGTGCTTGAGGGCTCGAGGCCGCGGCGCGCGGCTTAGGCTCGGCGCCCGAACAGATCGAGCTGGCGGTCGTCTCGGCGGCCCCGCGCGAGCTCGGTCGCGATCAGCCCAAGGCCGCGCACCGGACGCGTCCCGGCCTGCGTGCGGTCGAGCAGCGGAGCCGCCTGCGCAAGCAGGTCGCGCGCGGAGACCATTGCGTGCAGCACCTTGCGGCTGCGCGTCGTCAGCTCGTCGTCCGCGTAGCGGATCTTCACCACGACGCGCTTCGCGGCGAGATGCTCCCGCGCGAGCGCTTCCTCGACTCGCGCGGCGAGGCCGGCGAGCCGCTCCTCGAGCGCGATGCGGTCAGTCTCCGGCGCGGCGAACGTCGCCTCTTGGCTGACGCTCCGGGGGTGCGGCGCCGCGCGTAGGGTCGCGGGGTCGCGCCCTTGCGCGTACGAGAGGATCACGAGCCCGTGATTGCCGAGGCGCTCCTCGAGCCAAGCGCGGCTCTGGCGCGCGAGGTCGCCCGCGGTGTGCACGCCGAGCTCCGCGAGCGTCGCCTCGGTCTTCGGGCCCACGCCCGGGAGGCGGCCGACCGGAAGCGGATCGAGGAAGGCCCGCACGTCGCTCGCGGCGATCTGGGAAACCCCTTCGGTTTCGATGGATTCCGCCGCAAGCTTGGCGAGGAACTTCACGCTCGAAATGCCGACGCGAAGCGGCAGCGCGAGCGCGTCGCGCACGGCCGAGCGCAGCAGCTCGGCCACGGCCAGCGGCGCCTCGGGGCGCTCGGAGACGTCGAGATAGGCGGCCGCCGTCCCGGCGGGCTCGACGCGATCGGTGGCGCGGCGGAACTGCGAGCGCAGCTCCGCGCCCGCCTCGCGATAGCGGCGCATGTTCGTCACGACGGCGCGCGCGCGCGGACATCGCTCCAGCGCCTCGAGCATCGGCATGCCTTCGCGAACGCCGGCGGCGCGCGCATCGGGCGTCGCCGACTGCACCGCGCCGCGCTTGCGCGGATCTCCGCCGACGATCACCGGCCGCTCGGCGAGCGCCGGATCCGCCGCGCGTTCGACCTCGGCGTAAAAGCCCGGCACCTCGGCGTAGAGGAGCATTAGGGGCAAGCGGCGCGTAGCGCCGCGCGCAGCGAGGCCACGCGAGCCTTCGGCTCGCGTGAGTCGAGCGGAGTCGAACAGTGGACACCGCGCCGGGAACTGCTCGACGTGCCGAGTCCGCGCATCCGCGAGAAACCTCCTACTGCGCTTCGAGCCGCAGCTCGCGCACGGGGCCGTCCTCGATCACGGGGTCGCTCGTCGACAACAGGCTCGCCCTTCCGCGCTGCCAGCGCTCGATCGCGTCCGTCGCGTGCGGGTGCCCCGCGTGCTCCGACTGACCGGGCGCGAACGCCGTCAGCGCTTGGTCGAGATTGCCGGCATCCACGAGCAGCCGATAGCCGGAGACGACGGTCGCGTCGAAGCTCTCGCTGAGCGCGGCGTACTCGGAGACCGCGAGCGTCGTCCCGTCGCCGCCGAGCTCGAACGGTCCGAGCGCGGCGACGTCGCCGCGCCACGCGCCCGGCCAGAGCGGCGCGAAGCGCACGCGATGGAGCCGGCCCCAGGTCCAGCGCTCGGCGTTCGCGCCGAGTCGGTCGGAGAGCACGAGCGTCGTCTCGCGCAGCGCCTTCGCGAGCGTCGCGCGGGCGAGGTCCGGCGCGGTCCATGGGAGCTCCGGATCGCCGCCCGCCGCAGCGCGCGCGAGCGTGTCGCCGAGCAGCGCCGGCGCCGGGACGCGCGGCAGCGCGAGATAGGCATTCGCCAGCTCCTCGCCGAGCGCCGGCGCGAGCAGCGGCTTCAGCGTGCGGGCGGCGAGCACGTGGAACGCGGCGGCGGCGCGGCTCTCGGGCGCGCTCGCGCCGTCCCAATCCCGTAACAAGTCGAGCAGCGCGCGCTCGGCGCTGCCGAGCCCGCGCTGGCCCTGCATCAGCGCCGAGATCGCGGCCACGCTGCGCCGCGCATCGAGCGAGCCGTGATCGACCTGGAGCGCGAGCTGCTGCGCGAGCGTCGCCGGCCCTCGAGCCGCGGCGGCGCGCAGCTGCGCCTCGAGCTGCTCGCCCCGGACGCCCGGCCGCCAGAGCGTTTCGATCGCGCCGGCTGCGGGGGCGAGCGGCGCGTCAGCGGCGATCAGCCACGGCGTGCCGGGGCCGAGCGCCCGCGCGGGCATCTCCTCGAGAGCGAGCCGCGCCGTCCATTCATAAGAGGCGTTCGAAGACGGCACGGGCTGGAGCCCGCTCGGGTACGCGCGCCGCGGCGCCGCGCCGACCAGCTGCTGGAGCGCGCCGCCGCGGGTGTCGACGAGCAGCGCGTCGGCGACCGGCTCCTCGTGCGCGCGCAGCGCCTCGCGCGCGCCAGCGACGTCACGCGCGTGCGCGAGCGCGACGAGCCCGTCGATTCCGCCGCCGAGCGCGCCGGTCCAGCGCACCGAGAGCGGGCGCCCCGCGTGCGGAAACAAGCCGTCGAGCAGCGGGCCGCGCGCGGTCTCGCGCACCGCAACGACGCGCTCGTCGCCGCCGTCGATCGCGATGCGCTCTTCGCGCTGCGCGAGCGGACGCCACTTGCCCTGCTCGAAGTAGCGCGTCGGATCGTCCGCGTAGAGCGTCTCCTCGAATAGATCGACGACGACTGCGGGCGTCGCGACGAGCGCCCACGCGACGTCGGCGTTGAATCCGAGCCAGAACGCCGGGATGCCCGGCAGCGTCGCGCCCGCGACTTCGAGCGAGCCGCCGCGCAGGTGCGCCTCGTAGACCCGGGACGGAAGCGTCGGCGCCAAGTGGAGATCCGCGGCGAGCAGCGCGCGCCCGCGGCGCGTGCCCTCGCCCGCGACGACCCAGCCGGCGCTGCCGACCGAGGCGCCAGCGAGCCCGAGGCCGCGGCGCAGGCTCGTCAGCGCCGCGAGCTCCCCGTCGCTCGGCGTGTGCGCGATCGCGCGCGGCGCGCTCGCCGACGGAACGCGGAGGCCGACGGGAAACAGCGCACGGGCCGGGCCGGCGCCGAGCGCGCGCACGACCTGCTCGAGCACGAGGATCTCGGCGATTGGATCCGCGAGCGCGAACGCGTGGTGCTTCGCGATCGCGAGCGAATCGCGCGGCTGCCACGGCTCGATCTCCGCGAGCGGCTCCTGCAGGCCGAGCGGCGGCGCGGCCTGCCCATCGCGCAGCAGCGCGAGCCACGCGTTCACGCCCGCGGCATAGCCCTCGAGCGCCGCGCGCGCGTCAGCGCTCGCGCGCGCGAGGTCGCGCGCCGCGAGGCCCGCGAACCCGAGCGTGCGCGCGAGCGAGTCGGCGGCCGCGGCGTCCTCTCCGGCGATCTCGGCGGTGCGGCCGAGCGCGAGCCGGCGCAGCCACACGAGCTGCCCGAGGCGATCTTGGCCATGCGCGAAGCCGAGGCCGAACCACGCGTCGCGCTCGCTGCGCGCGCGGACGTGCGGCACGCCCCGCCG
>DASTOI010000615.1:0-3914 GCA_035762585.1 Myxococcota bacterium | reverse complement strand
GAGGGCGCGGGCCGGCCGGAGGGTCGCGACTCCGGGCCTTTGCATCGAGGCGTGCGGCGTTGGGTGGAGGCGGCGCGTGGCATAGGGGCGTCGCTACACGGCGCGACCGGGGCTGTGTTGCGCGGCGGCTTGCGGTGCGCTTGCCGTAATCACGGCCCTCCGCTGCGACGCCCGTCCGGCCGGCCCGCGCCCTCGCGAGCGGTCGGTGGCTTGCGTGCAGTGGCCGGCGCGTCTCTGGAGGAGAAGGGTGACGCCGTCGCGCCATCGAGGCGCGACGGCGTCACTCCTCTACCGAGACGGCGCCGGCATCGAGCGAGTTCGTCTGCCGGAGCGAGTCATTCGACTGTGAGGCCGAGCTCGATTGCGTGCTGCACCGCCTGGGCGCGGTTTTCGGCGTTCAGCTTTTTCATGATGTTTTTCATGTGCCACTTCACGGTCTCGGGCATCAGGCGTAGGCGCGAGGCGATTTCTTTGTTGGAGTGAGTGGCGGCGACGCCGGTCAGGATTTCGATCTCGCGGGACGTGAGGACGGAGAAGACCGTGCGCGTTGGACCGGCGCTCCCGGTCGGGCGGCGTAAGTCGGAGCGCACTTTGCCGGTCGACTGGGCCTGCACGAATGCGAGCAGGCGGCGCGCGGGGCCGGGCAGCACTGCCGCCGCTCTGTGCTTCGCGAGGTTCGCGACCAGAGCCTCGGAGCAGTGGTCGGCGACGCTGCGCTTGAAGCCGAGCGAGCTCGCCTCGACGAGCACCGCGACGAGCTGCTCGGCCGCGGGGACGGAGTCGCCGACGCGCAAGCAGAGCTCCGCCCGTAACAGGTCGTACTTGAGCGCGAGGCCGACGTTGCCGACGCGGCGCGCGAGGCGGCGCGCGCGCGCGAGCACGCCGTCGCAGGCATCGTGCGCGCCCTGCGCGAGCAGCGCGAGCGCGCGCGCCTCGGCGCCGAGCAGGAAGAGGCGCGTGGCGCTCTCGAGCGGTCGATCGTCGATCGCCCCGGCGTCGATCTCGGCGAAGCCGGCGCCGTCGTCGAGGATCGGCTCGAAGCCGAAGCGCGCGCGCAGCGCCGCGCACACCGCGAGCAGGCGCCGCCAGCGCCGCTCGTGCGCGATCAGCTCGGCGCGATCGAGGAGCTCGCGCGCGCCGTCGGCGTCGCCCTCGAGCACGCGCAGCCGAATCGCGACGCGGTAGGCGGCGATCACCGCGTCGTGAAAGCAGGTCTCGTCGATCACCGAGAGCCGGTTCGCGAGCGCCTCGCCGGCCTCCGCGAGCGCATCGCGCTCGTAGAGCACGCTCGCGAGGAAGCTCGCCGCGAGCGACGCGGACGCGGAATCGCGGCCGATGCGCTGCTCGCAGCGGTCCATCGCCGCCTGATAGGTGCGCTCCGCGTCGGTGAGCTCGCCGCGCAGCTCGTGCGCGAGACCGAGCAGGCATTGGCGGTACGACATCGTGAACAGCTGCTCGCGGCGCAGCTCGATCAGCTGCGCCGGGCGCACGACCGCGCGCGCGCGATCGAACTCACCCGCCTGGATGTGGCTCCACGCGGTCGCGTTGCGCACCGCGCGCGTCGCGAACGAATCTTCGCGCGGCCTCTCCGCGAGAAACTCGCTCGCGAGCCGCCGCGTCTCGTCCGCATCGTCCTTGTAGACGCCCGCGTGGATCGCGCGCACGCCTAACAGCTCGAGCGCCGCCGTGGCGCGCCGCGCGCCGGCAGGCATCGCGGCGACCGCCGCGCCGAGCTCGTCGAGCACGGCCTGTACGCGCGGCCGGAAGCTCAGCGTCAGCGCCCACGCCTCCGCGATGCGGACTGCCGGGCGCCGCTTCACCGCGGCCGGCGGCAGGCGATCGATCCAGCCGAGCAGCGTCGTGATGTCGGACTGCTCGACCATGCGCATCGCGGACTGCTCCGCCCAGATCGCCGCCTGCTCGAGCTCGCCGGACTCGAGCGCGTGGCGGAACGCTTCGCGCGGGCGGCCATGCTCCGCGAACCACAGGCTCGCGGTGCGGTGCAGCGCCGGCAGCTCGTCCGCGTGCTGCTCGCGCAGCTGGCGCGCGAGGAACTCCTGGAAGATCGGATGCAGCCGGTACCACGCGTCGTCGAGCGGCTGGAGCAAGAGATTCTGCTCCGCGAACGACGCGAGCAGCGCGGCGGCGTCGGCGCAGCCGGTGAGCGCCGCGCACAGCTCGGCGTTCAGCGGCGTCACCACCGAAGCGCGCAGCAGGAACGCGCGCGCGCGCTCCGGCAGGTGCGCGAAGATGTTCTCGTCGAGGTAGTCGCTGAGCCACTGCGCTCCCTGCGCGACGAGCCCGATCTCGGCCACGGCATCGCGGTTGTTACGGAGCGCGGCCGAGCCGATCTTCAGGCCGGTCACCCAGCCGCCCATCGCGTCGGTGAGCCGGTCGATCTCCTCGCCGGTCAGGCCGCCGCTCTTGCCGCCGAGCAGGCGGCGCGCGTCCTCGCGCCGCAGCCGCAGGTCGTCGGCCTCGACCTCGGTGAGCCCGTCGTGTGCGCGCAGCCAGGTGAGCGGAAGCTTCGGGCGGGTCTGGCACGCGCAGACGAGGTGAAGGTTCGGCGGGCAGTGCAACAGGATGTAGGAGACGAACTGGAGCGTGAGCGGGTCCTCCAGTCGATCGAAGTCGTCGAGGAAGAGCACGAGCTCGGAGCGCGACGCGAGCGCCGCGTTGATCACGAGCGTCGCGATCGACTGGAATGGGACGACCGTGCCCTGCTCGAACAGCGCCTGCGCCTGTGCGGCGATGCCCGGGAGACATCGTTCGAGCGCGTGCGCGATGTACGGGACGGCGATCGCCGAGTCGTCGTCGCTCGCGTCGAACGCGACCCACGCGACGGCGGTGCCGCGCTCTTCGAAGCGCGCGTGCAGCCTCGCGCAGAACGTGGTCTTGCCGAAGCCGCTCGGCGCGCGCACGACCGTGAGCGGGCGCGAGAGGATTCGGCCGACGCAGTCCGCGGCGGGCTCGAGGCCGACCAGCACGGCGGGTAAGCGAGGCGGCGTGAGCTTCGTGAGCGCGGGCGAGGCGACCGCGGCTCCCGCGCCGGCGGCGCGCGCGTGCTCGCGCTCGCCGCGGCGACCCACCCGCGCGCTGCGCGGCCGTGCGTCGCTCGTACGGCGTCTCGTCATGCAGGCCCGCGAGCGTCACCCAGGCGCCGTCGCCGGACAACGGCCGACCCCCCTCGCGCCCCCCTTCGTCCCCCCCATCGCGGCGTCCTCTCGCGCGGAAGGCGCGTGATACAAGCGCCCGGATCGACGTCCGCGCGGCCCGCGCGGCGGCGGGAGGGGGACCTGAATGACCAGCTCGACTGGACTGCGCGCGATCTCCGCGGCGCTCGCGATCGGCTTTCTTCCACGGCTCGCCGGCGCGCAAGCGGCACCGCAGGCCGAGCCCGCGCCGCAGAGCGAAGGGCTCGAGGAGATCGTCGTCACCGCGACCAAGCGCGCGCAGGACGTGCAGGACGTGCCGATCGCGATCTCGGCGCTCAGCGGCGACGACCTGATCGACCGCAACATCACGAACACGATGGACCTGATGGGCGCGCTCCCGAACCTTCAGGTGACGACCGCTTACGGGAAGACGCAGCCGAACTTCGCGCTGCGCGGCATCTCGGTCGCGAACGAATTCAACTCGACGACCGCCTCGCCGGTCGGCGTCTACGTCGACGAGGTCTACCAGAGCCTGCGCGCGAGCCATGGTGGGCAGCTGTTCGACCTCGAGCGGATCGAGGTCGTGCGCGGGCCGCAGGGCACGCTGTTCGGCCGTAACACCACCGGCGGCGCGGTGAACTTCTTCACGAAGAAGCCCGCGCTCGGCGAGATCAACGGCGAGATCTCCGCGGGCTACGCGAACTACGACACCTGGCGTGTCTCCGGCGCCGCGGAATTCACGCTGATCGAAGACGTGCT
>DASTOI010000614.1:0-9167 GCA_035762585.1 Myxococcota bacterium | reverse complement strand
TGTGCGCGCAGGTTGAAGCCGCCGCTTCGATAGCCTCGACGCACGTTCAGGTAGGTCTGGAAGTTATCCGTCGGCTGCCACTGCGCGGTCAGCTGGCCGGTGTGCGCGTGGAACGTCTTGTCCACCGAGATGCGGCAATCGGCGAGCGGCAGGCGCTGCGTGTCCGGGCCCGACGTGACGTCGCTCGCGAACATCGAGCAGTCTTGCAGCGCACCGGTGAAGAGATTCAGGCGCGTGTGCTTCGCGATCATCTCCCGCTTGTCGGTCGAGTAGCGATAGCCGGCCGTGAAGCTCCACTCGTCCGTCAAGCGGTAGACGCCGTTCAAGTAGAACGAGTAAGCCGAGTGCTCGAAGTCGGCGTCGAACACGTTGATCGGGCTGCCCAGGCGGGTCACCGATGGGGAGTTGCTGCCGTCGGTTCCCTGCTCCTTGAAGAAGTAAAAGCCGGTTGTCCAATCGAGCGCATCGGCGAGCGCGACTCCGTTGAAGAGCGTCTCGATGGAGTACTGGTTCTGATCCTGAAACTGATTGGTGAAGAGCACCTGGTTCGCGGTTCCGTCGAGGTCGAAGTCCTCCTCCACGCTGATGTCGCGGTAACCGAAGATCAGCTTTCCGATCATGAAGTCGAAGTCGTACTCGTTGATCCACGAGGCGCCGTAGCTTCGAATCGCGCCGCGTTGTTTCTGCTCACTGGTGCTGCGTCGCTCGCTCCGCAATGAGTTCGTCAGCGCTTCGTCGGCTGCGAGCCCCCCTTCATAGAGGCAGTCACCGAGCCCCCGAGTCGGCGGGAAGAGGACGCCCGTGATCGCGGTCAGCGGGGCGCCAGGGCTGAAGGCGCCGCTGCAAGCGGCGGCCATCGCGGTGATCAGCGCGCCCGTGAGGCTGAGCGGAGGCGCTCCGAAGTTCGCGCCCTCGCGCTGGGAGTTGAAGACGTTGTAGAGCGGATCCGAGGTGTCATCGACGAAGGGTGCGAGAATCGCCTGAGAGCTCGACGGGTATGCCGCTGGATCGGCGACCTGCGTGTTCGTGAGGAACGACGCAGCGCCGTTCGTATTCGAGATGAACCCGTCGTGGACCAAGCGCGACGAGAACTGGTCGGTCGGGTCCCAGACCAGGCTGAAACGCCATGCGTTCGAGCTCTCGTCGTCGACGTCTTGTCGGCCCGTGCAGTTCGTCCCGTCGAGCTCGCAACGAGCAGGATTCGTTCCGAAGAGCACGAACGGTTGTCCGCTGCCGATGTCGCGCTCCGAGTACCCGTTACGCCGCACGACGCTGAAGGCGAGGCGCGTCGCGAGGGTCTCGCCGAGCGGAACGTTCAGCGCACCCTCGCCGCCGTAGCGCGAGTAGTCGCCAGTGAGCGCCTTCAAGTATCCGCCGAAGTCTTCGTCCGGAAGCTTCGTGCTCACGAGCAACGCGCCGCCCGTCGTGTTGCGGCCGAATAGCGTGCCCTGCGGCCCGCGCAGAACCTGGACGCTGTCGATGTCGAACAACGACTGATTCAGGCCCTTCTCGCGCGCGACATAGACTTCGTTGATGTACACGCCGACGGCTCCGTCGACGGTCGAGACGTCGCTGCCAGCTTGCTGGCCGCGCATCGTGATGCTGGCCGTGCTGGTGCGCGCTCCGAACGCGCGGATCTGGATCCCGGGCACCGCCTTCTCGATGTCCTGGACGTCCTGCACCGTGTTGAACGAGAGCTCGTCTCCGGAGAGCGCGCTGACGGAGATCGGCACGTCCTGCTGGTTCTCCATCCTCCGGCGCGCAGTAACCACGATCTCCTCGATCCCGCCCAGCTGTTCCGCTGCGGGCGCCGGCTGCGCATCCGCGGGCGTCGGCTCCTGCGCGATCGCCGGTGCGGCCGTCCACACGAGCGCCGTCGCGATCGCCGCGGCGCCCAGAACCTCGAAGCGACGAACCATATTCGTGTCTCCCTCGCGGAGAGCCCCGCGCGTCCCGAACGCGCCGCCCCGCACGATTGGGGGCCGAGTTGAGCACGAACTCGGTAGTAAGGTCAACTAGGTATAATCAGATAAATGATTGAGTGCCCTGGGGGAACGCGGAAAGCCGCCGGCTCGGCACGGCCTCCGCGCCCAGCGCCGCGCCGAGCGTTCTCCCGGCGGGTCGCTAAAAAGAGTGCTCTATCCATACATCGTGAGCATAGATGCGCTTAAAGTATGCGTTCCGAGTAGAATAGAGATATCTCTAAAGCCACCATGACGCGACCCAGCGAGGGCTCCTAAGGATGGGACGCAAGCGGACAGCGGGGAACGAGTCGGCGGCTTATCGAGCTGCGCACACGCTGCGTGCCGAGATCCTCACGCGCGAGCAGGGCGCTGCGCTCGGTTCCGAAGACGAGCTCATGGCGCGGCTCGGCGTCAGCCGGCCGACGTTGCGCCAGGCCGCGCGCTTGCTCGAGCACGAGCAGCTGCTGCGCGTGCGTCGCGGCGTTGGCGGCGGTTATTACGTGCGCAAGCCCGACATCGGCGCCGTCACGCGAGCAGCCGCCTTCTACCTGCAAGCGCGGAAGACCACGATGCGCGACGTGCTGGTCGCGTCGGCTTCGCTGATCGAGGCCGTGATGGTGCGCGCCGCGCAGTCGAACGACGCAGCGGCGCGCGAGCGCCTCGTGCGCACGCTCGCGCGGATCGAGTCGCAGCGCGGCGAGCGGCCCGACGCGAAGCTGCTCGCGCAAGACCTCGAGTTCATCGACTGCGTGCTCGAGCTCACCAACAACCCGCCGCTCGAGCTGTTCGTGCGCGCGCTCTACCAGTTCGGCCTCACGCAGACGAGCTCGCGCGTGTTCCGCGATCGGGCCGACCGCATCGCGAGCTGGTCCGCGGCGCGGGCGCGCCTCGGCGAGGCGATCCTCACCGGCGACGCCGAGCTGACGGCGCTGCTCTCGCGGCGGCGCACGAACGTGATGCTCGACTGGATCGCGTCGGATCGCGGCGATCGACCGGGCGCGGGCCTGGAGAGCCTTGCGCGCGAGCCATTCGACGCGGGTGACACGCCCGCCGCAGCGGCGGCAGCGAAATGAGCGGCGGCTGGATCGACGACGCGGGCGCCGCTCGAGCGGCTTCGCGCGCCGTTCACCCGCGGCACGGCATTCACGCGCCGACGCGCGGAACCCTCGCGCGCGCACCGCGCTCGCTGCGCCGCACGGCGACCACGGACATGCTGCGGCCGGACGGGTTGCACGGCGAGCTCGTGCTGGTCGGACGCGCGCGCGACCTCTGGACGGACGACCGGGGCGACGGGCGGGTGTTAGGTGAAGCCGGGTACGAGGCGCGCGTCGAGTTCGAGGCGATGCGCACACTGCGCGAGCTGCGCACGACACCGGAGCGTGTAGCGGCGCAGAAGCTCCTCGGCGCGCGGGTGACGACGGGCTTCCGCAGCCAGCTCGATGCCGCGCTGCCCGGCGAGCGCGATGCGCGCTCGCTGCTCTATCTGCTGCTCGACGACGCGCCGGTCGCGACGCTCGTCTCCGGCTACGCGATGGGCGCGGGCGGCGTGCGCCATCGCGCGAAGCCCGGGCAGATGCTCCAGCACCCGGATCTGTGCGCGGGCTGGCGCAGCGGCGGCACGATGCTCGTCGGGCTCGCCGAGAACGGCTTCGTGCCGACGGGCACCGGTCCCGAGGCGCCACCGATCCTGCGGGACGGCGATCCCGCCGCGTGGCACGCGCTTGCGCCGCTCTCGGCGCACGGCATGCGCCGGCATCGCCGTCTGGATCTCGTTCGGATCGGCGAGGAGCTCGTCGTCGACGGATTCCTTCGCGACCTCCACGTCGCCGCGGACGGCTTCGCGTCGATCGTGCACGAGTACACGGTGAGCGCCGCCGTCGATGCGCGCAGCTTCACCTTCGCGCGCATCACGGCCGAGGCGCGCGTGCTGCCGTGGGTCGAGTGCAATCCCGCCCACGCCAGCGCCGCGCGTCTCGCCGGCCAGCGCGTCGGCGACCTGCGGGCCCGCGTGCGCACCGATTTCACCGGAGTCACGACCTGCACGCACCTGAACGACACGCTGCGCTCGCTCGAGGACATCGAGCGCCTCGCCGGCGTGCTGGCGCGCGAGAGCGCGCGAGGAAGCTGAGCGATGCCGACGAAGGAGTTTGCCGGGAAGACGGCACTCATTACGGGCGGAGCTCAGGGCATCGGCGCCGCCTACGCGAGGCTGCTCGCAGCCCGCGGCGCGAGCGTTGCGATCGCCGACATCCAGGGCGAGAGGGCGAGCGCCGTCGCGAAAGAGCTCGCGCAGGGCGGGACGCCAGCGCTCGGCCTCGGCTGCGACGTCGCCTCGCCCGAGGCGTGCGTCGCGGCGGTCGAAGCGACCGCGCAGCGCTTCGGAGGCGTCGACTACCTCGTCAACAACGCGGGCCTGCTCTCGGCCGCGCGAGAGAAGCCGCTGCACGCGATCGAGCCCGAGCGGTATCTGCGCGTGCTCGCCGTGATGACGCACGGGATGCTCTGGATGGCGCAGGCCGCGGCTTCGGAGATGAAGAAGCGCGGCGGCGGGGCGATCGTGAACACGTCCTCGATCGGCTCGTGGCAAGCGGCGGGCGTGTACGGGATGAGCAAGCACGCGGTCAACTACCTGACCGTCACGCTCGCGAAGGAGCTCGCGCCGCTGAACATTCGCGTGAACGCGATCGCGCCGGGCTCGACCGAGACCGAAGGTGTCCGCGAGATCATGACGCGCGAGCAGCTGGTCGCGTATCAGCGCGCGAGCGGCGGCGGCACCGACCGCATTGCGGGTGCCGAGGACGTCGCGCGCGTCGGCGTCTACCTGCTCTCGGACGATGCGCGCTTCGTGAGCGGACAGATCGTCGCCGTCGACCAGGCGACGCACACGCGGCTGTAGGAGCGGCCGAAATCGCCCTCTCATCGCAATGAGAAAGGAACCCCCGATGACCTTCGTCTTCAGCGCCGATGGCCACGTCGTAGAGCCGAGCGATCTCTTCACGACGAACATGCCGGCTTCGCTCGCTCACTACGCGATCCGCAGCGAGATCCGCGGCGACTACCGCTGCACCGTGAGCGGCGACAAGCTGATCCACAAGCTGCGCCTGCGCGGTGCGCAACCGGGAGGCGAACCGCCCGACCCGACGATCACCCGCAAGCTCGCAGAGGGCGAGAAGCCCGCGCGCAGGGCGCTCGGTAGCAACAACGTTCCCGGCCGCCTCTCCGACATGCGCGACGAGGGCATCGACGCCGAGATCGCATTCCCGAGCCTCGCGCTGTGGACTTATTGCGTGGAGAGCGTCGAAGGCGAATACGCGACCTGCCAGATCTACAACGACTTCAACCACGACTTCTTCAAAGACCACACGGACACGTTCGTGCGCTGCGGTGTGCTGCCGGTCCGCAACCTCGACTACACGAAGCGGGAGCTGCGTCGGCTCGCGGAGCGCGGCTACACGGCGGCGATGCTGCCCGTGGTCACGATGGCGGGCATCCCGAAGTACAACGACGAGATGTGGGATCCCGTCTTTGCGCTCGCCGGCGAGCTCGGAGTCGCGTTCGTGCTCCACACGGGCACGGGCCTCGAAGACGTCGTCGTCGAGCGCGGCCCCGGCGGCGCGGTCGTGAACTACACGCGCCAGATGAACGACGGAGCCGACGCGATCATGCTGATGGTCGCGGGCGGCCTGCTCGATCGGAACCCGCAAGCGCGCGTCGCGGTGATCGAGGCGGGCGCGAGCTGGCTGCCCGCGCTCGCCGAGCGCATGGACGAGGTCTACCTCGCGCACTACGCGATGGTGCGGCCGAAGCTCGGGCGCATGCCGAGCCAGATCATTCGCGAGCAGGTGAAGTGCTCGTTCCAGTACGACCGCGCCTGCATCATGGCCCGCAGCGTCGTCGGCGCGGGCGCTCTCATGTGGGGAGCCGATTACCCGCACGCGGAGGGAACCTTCCCGATCTCGAGGGCCGTGCTCGCCAAGCTGTTCGATGGCATCGAGATCAGCGAGCAGGACAAAGCGGACATCGTCGGGCTGAACGCCGCGCGCCTGTTCCGGTTGAAGCGCCCCGAGATCGCGCACCGGCTGTAGTCGCGCTGCGGACGCTCGCGCAGGGCCCGCTGGATGCGGCCTCGGCGGCCGCTCTGCGTTGCCGCGAATCAGATAGATGATTTAGCCTAGTGACCGGGCGCGCCGGAATGTCGGCACGCGGCACGCGGACTGCGCGAGGACTCGATGAACTTCGCCTACGACGAAGACCAGCGGCTGCTGAAGGAGACGACGCGGCGCTTTCTCGAGGAGCGCCATCCCCTCGCGGCGCTGCGGCCGAACCTGGAGACCGACACGACGCTCGATCGCGCGGTCTGGCGCGACGGCGCGCAGCTGGGCTGGACCGCGATGCTCGCGCCCGCCGAGAACGACGGCGGGAGCGTGAGCGAGCAGCCGATCGTCGACCTGATCGCGCTCGCCGAGGAGCTTGGGCGCGTGCTCTACCCGGGGCCGTTCCTGCCGGCGAACGTCGTCGCCGACACGCTGGCTCGCGGCGGAGACGAAGCGCAGCGCAAGGACTGGCTCGCGCCGCTCGTGCGCGGAGAGCGCATCGCGGCGTGGTGTGCGACGGGCGATGGCACCGCCGACGCGAGCGCGATTGCGGTCACCGCGACGCCGGCCGAAGGAGGCATGCGCCTCGACGGCCGCGCGCGCTGGGTGCACGACGCCCACGCCGCGGACTTCCTGCTCGTCGCGTGCCGCGCGCCGCAGGGCGAGACGCTCGCGCTCGTGCCGCTGCCCGCGAGCGGTGTCGGTGTCCGCGTTCTGAAGGGACTCGATCTGACGCGCCGCTTCTGCGAGGTGACGTTCAGCGGCGTCCAGGTTTCGTCCGACGCGCTACTCGGCGCGCCCGGCAGCGCGGCTCCCGCGCTCGCGCGCATGGGGAGCCTCGCGAGCGTGATCCAGGCCGGCGAGGCGGTCGGCGCGATGGAGAAGCTGTTCGAGCTGACGGTGCAGCACGCGAAGGACCGGGTGCAGTTCGGGCGCGCGATCGGGAGCTTCCAGGCGATCAAGCATCGCCTCGCCGATCTCTGGATCGAGCTCGAGGGCGCGCGCGCGGCGGCCCACTATGCCGCGCTCGCGCTCGCAGACGAGCTGAGCGATCGCGAGCAGGCCGTCGCGACCGCCGGTTGTTATGTGCGCGAAGCCGCGTCGCAGCTCGCGGGCGAGTCGCTCCAGATCCACGGCGGCGTCGGCTTCACCTGGGAGTACGACGTGCACCTCTTCCTGCGGCGCGCGAAGGCGGATCAGGTGCTCTACGGCGATCCGTCGTGGCACGCGGAGCGGCTGTGCCGGCTTCTCGAAGCGGACGTGAAGGAGGCCTGAGCCGTGGACGTGCGCGTTCCCGAGGTTCCGGCGAGCTACGACGACTATCGCCGGCGTGTGCGTGAATTCGTGGAAGCGCACAAGCCCGCGCTCCGCATGAAGGAGAAGGCAGGGCTGCGCGTGCCCGACGATCCGGAGGACGTCTCGAAGCTGCGCGCGTGGGTGCGGGCGCTGAACGACGCGGGTTTCGCTTCGCCTGCGCACTCCGAGACGAAGCTCGACCCCCATCAGACGCGCATCCTGAACGAGGAGCTCGGGAAGGCGGGCGTGCCGGTCGTACTCGGGAACCCACTTGTCGGCGGCGCGATCAAGCTGTTCGGTACCGAGCAGCAGAAGGCGTTCTACCTGCCGCGTATCGCGAGCGGCGAGCACATCTGGACGCAGCTCTTCAGCGAGCCCGCGGCCGGAAGCGACCTCGCCTCGCTCCAAACGCGCGGTCGCCTCGACGGCGATGCGTACGTGGTCGACGGTCAAAAAGTCTGGAGCACCTGGGCGCAGTTCAGCGATTACGGCTACCTGCTCGCGCGCACCGAGGAAAAGGCGGGTCCGGCCGGCATCACGGCCTTCATCCTCGACATGAAAAGCCCGGGAGTCACGACGCGCCCTCTGCGCGAGATCACAGGGACGACGGATTTCAACGAGGTCTTTCTCGACGAGGTCCGCATCCCCGTCGAGAACGTGATCGGTCAGCCGGGGCAGGGGTGGGCCGTAACAACCGCCAGCCTCGCGCAGGAGCGCGGTGGTGTCGGAAGCCGCGGCGCCGAGGACTCCATCGCCGGGCTCGTCCGGATCGCGCGCGCGACGAAGCGCGCCGGCCGGCCGGCGATCGAAGACGGCGCCGTGCGCCAGACCATCGCGCGCTTTGCCGCGCGCTCGCGCATTCAGCGCGCACTCGGCTATCGCGTGGCGACCAAGGCCGCAGCGAAGGAATTGGGTCCCGCCGATGCACCGCTCACGAAGATCTGGTTCAGCGAGCTGAACCTCCAGATCAACGAGTACGCGCTCTCGCTGCAGGGCCCGAACGGAGCGCTCGCGGAGGGTGACCCGCTCGCGTGGCAAGACGGGAAGTTCCAGGACGCCTTCTTGTACGCGCGCGCGTGGACGATCGCCGGCGGCAGCAACGAGATCATGCGCAACCTCATCGCGGAGCGAGGGCTCGGCCTGCCGCGGGAGGCGAGGGGGTAGGCGCGCGGGGCCCGCGCGAGGAGTCAGGAATGCGACTGGGATTGTTACTCGGCATGGGCAAGGACTGGCGCCGCTCCATCGAGCAGGTGCGCATGGCCGAGGACCTCGGCTACGAGCTCGTCGCGAGCGGCGAAGCGTGGGGCCCCTCGGTCATTCCGTGGCTGACGCTCGTCGCGGCCAACACGACGAGAATGAAGCTCGGCACTGCGATCCTGAATTGCTTCTCGCGCTCGCCGGCAGTCCTGGCGCAGGAATTCTCGATGCTCGACCAGATCTCGGGTGGGCGCGCGGCGCTGGGTCTCGGCTCCTCGGGCGCCTACGTGATCGAGCACTTTCACGGCCTGAAGTTCGACCGGCCGCTGCAGCGCATGCGCGAGACGGTCGAGATCTTCGACAAGCTGATCGCCGGCGAGAAGCTCCACTACGAAGGCGAGATCTTTCGACTGAAGCGCGGCTTCCAGCTCGAGTACGCACGTCCGCGCACCAAGATCCCGGTCTACATCGCGGCGATCACGCCGAAGTCGATCCAGCAGACCGCCGAGATCGCGGACGGCATCATCCCGATTCACTGGGCGAAGCAGCGCTTCCCGGAGCTGCGCCGGCAGCTGAACGACGCGGCGAAGAATGCCGGCCGCGAGCCGAGCTTCAC
>DASTOI010000613.1:0-3613 GCA_035762585.1 Myxococcota bacterium | reverse complement strand
CGGCGACGAACTGGCGCGCGGTCCGGCCCGAGCGCGAGGAGCGATCGAGCGCCCAGCGCAGCGCGTCGGCGCGCACCGCGTCGTCGAAAGGCGCGCCCGCCTTGCGCGCGAGGTGGGCGACGATGCGCAGGTACGTCTCCTGATCGAAGCCGAAGAATCCGAGCACGAGGCCGAAGCGATCCGAGAGCGCGAGCTTCTCGTCGATCGCCTCGCCGAGCCGCAGCTCGCCGTCCTCGTCGACGCGCACCTGCTGGTTCTCCGAACGCTTCTCGGGCAACAAATGGCGGCGATTACTGGTCGCCACGATGCGCACGTTTTCGGGCGGCGCTTCGAGGCTGCCTTCGAGCGCCGCCTTCAGCTCGCGGTAGCCGCTCTCGCCTTCGTCGAACGAGAGGTCGTCGCAGAACAAGAGGAAGCGGAACGGCGCGCCGCGCAGCGCCGCCAGCACGTCGGGCAGCTGCATCAGGTCGGACTTGTGGACTTCGACGATGCGCAGCCCGCGCGCGGCGAACCGGCCTAACAGTCCGCGCACCGCGGACGATTTTCCGGTGCCGCGCTCGCCGTAGAGCAGCACGTGGTTCGACGGCAGCCCGGCGACGAACTGCTCGGTGTTCCTCACCAGCTTCGCGAGCGCGCGCTCGACGCCGAGCAGGTCGTCGAGATCGTGCAGCGCGGGATCGGGGATCGGGGCCAGCCGGCCCGCGCGGCCGTCGCGCGCGCTCTCCCAGCGGAACGCCAGATGGCGCGCGAACGCGTCTGCGCTGGGCGCGCGTGCGACGCGCGGCGCGAGCCACGCCTCCGCGAGCCCCAGCACGCGCGCGAGGCGCTGCGAGAGGTCGAGCGCGGAATCGTCGGCAGCCACGGGCGCGCATTCTACGCAGATGGAGTTGCGCCGCACCGGCTCCTTCGCGAAGGAACTCTCATGACCGCGAGCGCCGGCGAGCGTACGAGCGTGGGCCTGTGTGCGGAGTGCCTGCATGCGCGCGTCCAAGCGAGCGCGCGCGGCAGCACGTTCTGGCGCTGCGCACGCGCCGACCTCGACTCGCGCTTCCGCCGCTATCCGCCCCTGCCGGTGCGCGCCTGCATCGGGCACGAGCGTGGCGAGCCGGTGCGCGCGCCCGGCGTCGATTCGTCGCGGTAGCCTTCGCAATTCACCGCAGGAGGATTCTCGATGCGCCGTTGGTTCATTCTCTCGGCGATCGGCCGCGATCGGCCCGGGCTCGTCTCGGAGCTCGCGCGCCTCGTGCTGGAATCCGACGCGAACCTCGAGGACTCGCGCATGACGATCCTCGGCAGTGACTTCGCGGTCATCCTGCTCTGCTCGTCATCCACCGGCCGCAGCGCGGACGCGCTCGCGATCGGCGCGAAGCGGCTCGAACGCGAGCACGGGCTCACGATCTTGTTACGGCATCTCGATGGCGGTCCGCGGCCGGGCGTGCCCGCTCCCGGCACGCGGCTCTACCGCATCGACGCGGCCGGAGAAGACAAAGCCGGCATCGTCGCGTCGATTTGCGGTGTGCTCGCCGAGCGCGGCGTGAACATCGTCGAGCTCGCGACGCGCGCGAAGCCAGGGCCCGGCGGCTCGCCGCACTACGAGCTCACGCTCAAGGCTGAAGTGCCGGACGCTTGCGACGTGCGCGCGCTGCGCGAAGCGCTCGACAAGGAAGCCGATCGGCTCGTACTCGACCTCGCAGTGATGCCCGCGTAGCTCTCTGCCGAGGCGCCCGCCGCTCGTCTCGCGCGCTACTTCACGAGCTCCTCGATTGCGCCCCAGCGGTTCGGGAAGGGGCGACCGACCACGCGGTGAAAGACCTCGAGGAAGCGGTAGGTGAGCCCCCACACGATTTGACGCTCGGGGTGTCCGACCACGATGCCCGGGAACGCCATGCCTCCGGTCCCACGAAACGGCTTGTGGATATGTCGCTCCGGCGCCGAGAGCTGTGAGATCGGAACCCAGAGCGCTTCCCGAACCTCCTTGGGTTGATAGGTGAGCGGCGTCTCTCCGTGGTGGTGGAATACGAACGCAGAGATCACGAGCCCAGTGCTGGCCGAGCGCCGGCCCGTCAAGTCATCCAGCCGCCCGAGTGGGTCGGCATCGTGAAGCGAGATCCCGACTTCTTCGTGAGTCTCGCGCCGCGCAGCGTTCTCCACGGTCTCGCCGACGTCGAGCCGCCCACCCGGGAATGCCATGTGGCCGCTCCACGGGTCGCCCTCGATCTCCGCGCGCTCGATCAGCAGCACCTCCGGCCCCTGAGCGCGCTCGCGAAGCACGACCGCCACGGCCGCCCGCGTGCTTCCCTCGAGCAGCAGCGGCGAGTGGGTCCGAAATGCCGCCCGTATCTCGTGAATCGTCGCCATTTGGGGGGACGATAGCCCGCACGCTCGCCGAGTGACTCGCGTCTTTGCGGGACTGAGATGCGCCTTTTCACTCGACAGAGCGACCTACTCCATGCAAGTCTCCTTGCAGGAGGTGTCCGGAATGACTTGGCAGGCGTCCCTCGCGCGAGCGCTGCGCGATCTGAGAGGTGAAGAAGCCCGGCTCGCCCGGGAGTTGGGCGATTTGCGGTCGCGGATCGCGAGCCTGAGCGGAGTTCGCGGCGGAGGCGGCGCCGGCCCGAAGCCGAAAGGCAAGCGGCGGAAGCTGAGCCCGGCTGCGCGAGCCGCGATCTCGCGCGCAGCAAAGAAGCGCTGGGCGAAGTATCGCGCGGAGAAAGGCGGATCCTGAAGTCGCCACGCCGGTGCGCGCGGTCGTTACTGCGCGGCGCCGGCTGCTTCGCCCGCTGAGCACGCGAGTCGCACCCACCCGATGCGCTCCTCGCGGCCGCGGCGCTGCCCGAGCGCGAATGCGTCGGCATCCGGAGCGAGAGCGACACCGGTCGGCTCGCCCCAAGCTTCGAGCGCGCCGAGCGCGATCTCGCGGAGATCCCCGCTCGCCTCGCCCAGCCACACGCGCGTTCCGCCGTGCGAGCGCTCGGCGCGCAGCAGCAACGAGCCATCGGCCGAGAACGAGACGCTCGCGTCGAAGGCGCTCGTAGCGGGCAGCGCGCGAGCGGGCCTGTCGCTCGCGAGGTCTGCGATCAGCGCCCATGGCGCCGGCTCGAAGCCGCCGGCGAGCGCGATCGATCGCGCGTCCGGCGACCACGCGAGCGGTTGCAGCGGCGCGAGACCGCCGCGCGCGAGCACCTCGGGGGGTCCGAGCGACAGGCTGCCGTGGCCGAGCTTCACCGGCGCGCGGAGAACGCGGCCTGCGATCGCGTAGCGCGACCAAACGATGCCGAGGCCGCTCGGGTCGTAGATCGCATGGGAGTCGCGCGCGGCGTCCCAGGTGAGGCGGCGCGACGGGCGCGTGGGCCCATCCACGACCCGCACCATCAGCTCGCGATCGAAAGGGCGGCCCGCTCCGGCGAAGCGATCCGTGTCGAACAGTACGGCGCGCGCGCTCGGATGCGGCGCCGGCCGGCGATTATTGCCCGGCTCGTCGCAAGTGAGACAAAGCAGCGCGTGGGTCTCGCGCTCGTAGCGGGCGATCTGCCGGCGTCCGTCGTCGCCCGCCGTCTCGAACCACACGTAGCGAGCGGCGGCGTCGAGGCGCGGCGCGCTTCCTTCGGCGATC
>DASTOI010000612.1:0-2718 GCA_035762585.1 Myxococcota bacterium | reverse complement strand
TTCGGGTACACGCATGCGTACAGGAGTCCGCCTGCCCGCGCTGCTCGGCGCAGCCGGGAGAACTCTGCCGCGGAGCCGCAGGTAGGGGCCGCGTCGGGCATCACTGGCGCCGACGATCGACGTGGCAGGCGTCTATTCCGTGCATCTTGTGCGGCGCTCCCAGTAACAGGCCAGGCCGCGCCAACTCGAAGCTGTGCTTCCCATGCGCCAGCGCGCGAGCCCGAGCAACAGCGATCCGCACAGCTGCGGCCTATGCGCGGCGATTCCCTGAGAGAACACGAGCGAACAAGCTCGTGCAGGCCGCGATCAAGAGCGGTCGCCTGAAGCGCGCGAAGTCTTGCTCGAAGTGCGGCCTGCGCGCGTCCCGCATCGACAAGATCCACGCGCACCACCCCGACTACAGCAAGCCGCTCGAAGTCGAGTGGCTCTGCGCGCTGTGCCACAAGCGCGAGCACGCGCGAATCAGAAAGGAAGCCGCATGACCACCACGACCCCGACGGCAAGCGCAAAAGAGCGCGTCGGCGCAACCTGGCCTGCGCTGAAGTGCTGCGGCTGCTTCCAGCCGCTCGGCGCGCTGCACGATTCGTGCTGTTACTACGCGCCGCTGGGCGAGTTCCAGTCGCGCGTGCAGTGCGAGCACTGCCCGGTGGACGCGCGCGAGCCCGCGGGCGATGCGGAGCGGCAGAACGCGGAGTTCTTGCGGCGGTACGCGCCGCGCGACGCCGAGGACGCGCAATGCATGTCGAGCGACGACGTTTCGCAGTGGCCCGCGGCGAAACGCTTGGGCGCGCTGGGCGATGGGGAGGAGAGGTAGATGGCCGCGAAGCCGATCACGCCCTTCGAGTTGGCGAGAAAGCTGCTCGCGCTCCCTGATGACGTTCTGCACCTGCCGCTCCGTGTGAAGCGCTTCGGATCACGGCGCGAGATGCGCGTTTCCTCTGTGAACGCTTGGGACGCATACGAGATGGGCCGCAAGGTCGGTGGGCGCTCCCCGGTCCTGAGTGTCGATTGGGAAGAGGAGGTAAAAGCGTGACCCCCCAACAACTCCGCACGCGCCTGAGCGAGCTAGAGCAGCACCTCGACGACCTCGCCGCCGAGCGCTCGCGGATCGAGATGGCGATTCACGATGCGGAGAGAGAGCGCGAGCGGGTGAGCGAGGAGCTGGGGGAGGTGATGCGGAAGGAGCGGGCACTCAACCGCGCTGTGATTCGGCGGTTCGGGTTCGAGGAGAAGGCGTCATGAGCGCGCCGAGAGTGTCACCAGACGGCAAGTACGCCTTTTTCGACCAGATGACGTGGCCGGTTCCGTGCGGCGCGTCGCATGATCCAGCGTGGCGCGCCGTCTACGCGACACCGACGCGCTCGGACCTCACGTATCTGGCGAGCGTCTATCACGCCTACACCGCGTTGATCTGCGACCCGCAGCGTAAGCGCGCGCGCGTCGTGCGACGGGTACGCGATGCGATGTGCGCGGTCGAGCGCGCGAAGGCCCGGCCGTGAGCGCGAAGCCGCTGCGCGAGCTGTACGAGAAGGCGACGCCGGGTAGCTGGCGAGTCGGGAATCTTCCGACGCTGGAAGGGCTGCGCGACCTAGTGCGCACCTTCATCGTTAGCGGCGACGTAGCTGTCATCAGCAAGTACGCGAAACCGGCAGACCTAGCCCTCATCGTCCGCCTGCGCGAGATCGCGCCGCTGCTGATCGAGTGGGAACAATCCATCGTAAAGACCGGCCACTTGGGCTCTCGCGCGCGGGCGCTGCTCGCCGCCATCCGAGGCGAGTCGTGAGCGCGCCCTGCGGCGACTGCGGCTGGTGCCACGCACCTCTGCCAGAGCTGATCGAAGGCTCTACGGGGATTTGCTCTGACTGTCTCAAGCGCCACTTCGGGATCGACTTAGACGAGGAGAAGGAGACACCGTGAAATACCGCAAGAAGCCGGTGGTGGTCGAAGCCGTGGTCGAAGCGATGCAGTTCGACAAAGACGAGAACGCCACGATGGACCGCATCGTGATTTGGATGAACCAGGGGCGCGAGAGCGTGCTCGCCTGGCACAACGGCACTGACATTTTCATCGAGACACGCGAAGGGCAGCATCGCGCGCTCTACGGCGACTGGATCATCCGCGGCGTGCAGGGAGAGTTCTACCCCTGCAAGCCCGAAATCTTTGCCGCCACCTACGAGCCGGTCGAATGACCCGCCGCGCCCTCCATTTCAAGAGCGACGCCGAATGGGCGAGGTTCGAGCACGGGCAGGAGAAGAGCGCGCGGGGCATCGGGATCGCGATGCTAGTGGCGTTCGCGCTGTGCTTCGCGGCGGGTGCGGTGTGGAGGATGTGGCTGTGCTGATGGAACGCGGCCGTAACCAGTGCCTCCCTGTCCTGCGCGAGGTGTACCGCGCAAGGTGGTACGCGAGGCTCACGCCCGAGTTCTGGTTCTGCCTCGCGCTGTTCGCGATCTGCGCCGCGCCGTTCGCATGGGTGGCATTGGGCAAGTGATTCGCATGGGGGCGCAAGGTGCGCTCTCAGCGGGGGTGGCCGCGGGCAGTAACGACGGAATCGGGGCTGCCCGCGGCCTGAAAGGAGTCGAGTGATGGCGGAAGCACAGGCGATCGACGGTGAGCTGGTGCCGGTGGCACCGCAGGCGGTAGCGCTCGGCAACCTTCGCGGCGCAAATGCCGGCGACCTGATCGAGTCGGCGAGCCGCATGGCGACGGCGCTTGCGGA
>DASTOI010000611.1:0-2278 GCA_035762585.1 Myxococcota bacterium | reverse complement strand
GATCGACGAGGCGTACCTCGCGCAGCGGCGGCAGGTGGGCGAAGTGCACGAGCGGATCGGCCTCGCGCCGACGTGGTACATCGGCGCCTATTCGCTCTACCTGTCGCTGCTGAGCCCCCTGTTCGCGGAGGGCTTCCCCGGCGACCCGGCCAAGGCTGAGCGGCTCCAAAACACGCTCGGCAGGCGGCTCCGCCTCGACAGCGCGCTGGCGCTCGAGACCTACGTCGACCGCCGCGAGAGCGATCTCGAGTACCTGAATCAGCAGCTCGCGGAGAGCAGCCGGAAGCTCGCGCGCGATCTCGAGTCGACCGGCGTCGAGCTGCGCTCGAGCCGCGCGCGCGCGCACGCCGCCGAGCGTCTGGCCTCGATCGGCACGCTGGTGGCCGGTCTCGCGCATGAGATCGGCACGCCGATGGGCGTGATCCAGGGCCACGCGAAGCTGCTGGAGGGCGCCGTCTCGGACGAGAACGCGCGCTGGCGCCTGCGCACGATCCGCGAGCAGATCTCGCGCATCGCGCGGATCATGGAAAGCCTGATGAACATGTCGCGGCCCGCGGCGCGCCGCGCGCGCGTCCCGGTCGACCTCTCGGTCCTGCTGGACAACACACTGCGATTCCTGACCGAGCGCCTCGCGCGGCGCGGCGTCGAGGTCGAGCGCGACTACCAGGAGGCGCCCGCGATTCGTGCAGACGCCGAGGGGCTCCAGCAGATCTTCTTGAATTTGCTGATGAATGCGCTCGACGCGATGCCGGAGGGCGGCCGCCTGAAAGTCTCGATCGCAGCGATCGAGGCCGGCGCGGAGGTGCGCATCGCGGACAGCGGCGGCGGGATCCCGGCGGACGTCCAGGAGCGCATGTTCCATCCGTTCTTCACGACCAAGCAGGCCGGGCACGGCCATGGCCTCGGGCTCGCCGTCGCCCAGGGAATCGCGCAGGACCACGGGGGCGAGATCCGCCTCGTCCGCAGCGGGCCGGACGGGAGCGAATTTGCCGTCACGCTTGCGGCCGAGTGAGGTTCTCCGGCCGAGAATCGGGGGTGGCGTCGGGGCGTTTCGCCCAAATTGCAATCCCATTGGTACAAAGCGCCACGGCAACAGACGTGATCTCTCGCGAGCGCGCGCCTCGCTCCGAACCGCGATGGCACGCGCTGTGCTCAGGAAAATCCCCATGCGACGTACAGCCCAAGTCTTGGTGGTGGACGACGACCGCGCGATGAGGGAGATGCTCGCCTCCCTGTTCAAAGAGCGCGGCGTCTGGGTCGAGGAAGCGAGCTCGGCGCGCGCGGCGCTCGAATCGGCGGCGGACCACGAGTTCGACGTCGTGCTGTCGGACATCCGCATGCCTGGGATGTCGGGCATCGATCTGGTCGGCCAGCTGCACCGGCTCCGGCCGAACACGCCCGTCGTGCTGATGACCGCATTCGGCACGATCGATTCGGCCGTCGAGGCGATGCGCGCCGGCGCGTTCGACTACATCACGAAGCCGTTCGAGCCGGACGCGGTGATCTTCGCGATCGATCGCGCGCTCGATCACGCCGCACTCGCGCGCGAGAACCAAGCGCTCCGCCACGCGGTGCAGGCGACCGGCTCGCTCGGCGAGCTGATCGGCACGAGCCCCGCGATGCGCGACATCATCGCGGTGATCCAGCGCGTCGCGCACAGCCGCGCGAGCGTGCTGATCACCGGCGAGAGCGGCACCGGCAAAGAGGTGGTGGCGCGAACGCTGCACTTCCACGGCGCGCGCAGCGAGAAGCCGTTCGTGCCGGTCAACTGCACGGCGATTCCCGAGGGCCTGCTCGAGAGCGAGCTGTTCGGCCACGTGCGCGGCGCGTTCACCGGCGCGCACGCGAGCAAGCGCGGCCTGTTCGAGAAGGCGCACGGCGGCACGCTCTTCCTCGACGAGATCGGCGACCTCGGGCTCGGGCTGCAGGCGAAGTTGTTACGGGTGCTGCAGGACCGTGAGATCCGCCCCGTCGGCGGCACGCAGACGATCAAGGTGGACGTGCGCATCATCGCGGCCACCAACAAGGACCTGCCGGCCGAGATCGGCGCGGGCCGCTTCCGCGAGGATCTCTTCTACCGGCTGAACGTCATCCCGATCCACATCCCGCCGCTGCGCGAGCGCCCGCAGGACATCGCGCCGCTGGTGAAGGAATTCCTGCGCCGCCACGACGAGAGCGGACGCCGCAGCCTGTCGCCGGCGGCGCTCGCGCGCCTCGCGACCTGCCCGTGGCGCGGCAACGCGCGCGAGCTCGAGAACACGGTCGAGCGCGCGCTCGC
>DASTOI010000610.1:0-2400 GCA_035762585.1 Myxococcota bacterium | reverse complement strand
GACGTCGCGCGCGTCGAGCGCGACGAGCGCGCGCTCGCAGCGCAGCGAGCAGCCGCGCAGGCGCGCGAGGCGAGGCTGTGGCACGCCGTGGCTTCGCAGCTCGCGCACGCGGACGACGAGCGCGAGCCCGGGCTCTCGCGCGAGGACGAGGGCGCCGAGGAGCCGACGACCGCGCACGCGGGCGATCCCCCCGATCGCGATCGCCGGATCGCGATGGCCGCCGGCAGCGCGGTCCACGCCGCGCTCGAGCACGCGGACTTCGCAGCGAGCGCGAGCGAGCTGGCTGCGCACGGCGAGCGCGCGATCGCGTCCGCATTGGCCGCGCTCGGGCCCGCCGACGAGCGCGAGGCGGCCGAGCGGCGCGCACGCGCGATCTGGCAGCGCGCCTGCGCGGGTCCGCTGCTCGAGCGCCTGCGCGCGCTCGCGCCGCGCATCGTCGCGCGCGAGCTGCCGGTGCTGCTCGACCCGGCGCAGCTCGCGCTCGGCGATGACGCGCCCGTCGGCTTCATCTCCGGCGCGATCGATCTGCTCTATCGCGACGAAGCCGGCGCGCTCGTCGTCGCGGACTACAAGACCGACGACGTCGCCGGCCGCTCACTCTCCGAGCTGCGCGCCCATTATGCGCCGCAGGGATCGGCCTACGTCACCGCCGTGCAGCGTGCGCTCGCGCTGCCGGCGCCGACGAGGTTCGAGCTCTGGTTCCTGCAGGCGGGCATCGTCGAGAGCGCTTAGGTGCGCAGTCCCTCGATCAAGGGACGCGTCAATGGGCTCCGAATACCGAGGGATCGTTCAGGTATGCGCGAAGGAATGCATCCAGGCTGGGGGCCTCGAAGCACCCTTCCACGACGTACGTAGCGGGACGTCCGCTTCGGAGGCGGACCGCGAGGAGCTGCGAGTCGATGAGCACGTCACCGAACACCCAGTCGATGTATGGACCCACATCGTCACTTCCCGATTCCTGCTGATGCTCGTGAAGAATCTCGTCGCTCGACCAGATCGCGACGAGATGAGCGTCGCAAACGCCGTCCGGCATTCCGTTCGCCAGACGAAGGAACCTTTCGAGGTCCTCGGGGATGCCGCCGAGCGCCGACGAGAGGGCCGAAATCTGCTCGTCCGACGCCGGCGGATTCAACGCGACGCCCTCCCGACGCCAGCGCTCGATCAAACGCCCGACTGCGTCCACTGCGACGCCTCCTAGAACCGCAACAACTCCACCTCGAGCTTCGCGAGATCCACGACGCCCACCGCGTTGTGGCCGTCGAGCATGCCGGCGCACTCGCCGGGGTTGAAGAGCAGCGCGCGGCCGCGGCGCTCGAGCACGAGGCGGTGGTTGTGGCCGTGCAGGATCAGGTCGTGCTCGAGCAGCGCGGCGTCGATGAAGTGGGGGTCGTGGATCACGCCGATGCGGCGGCCGGCGGCGGCGAACGAGAGCGCGCCCTCGACGAGCTGCATGCCGTGGCGCGCGGCGACCGGCGCGATCGCGTCGCGCTCGTCGTTGTTGCCGTACACGCCGACGAGCGGCGCGGCGAGGCGGGCGAGCAGCTCGAGCGTCTTCGGCTGCGTGATGTCGCCGGTGTGGACGACGCGCGCGACGTCGGCCGCGTTCAGCAGCTCGACGATGCGCGCGACGTTGCGCAGGTTGTTATGGGTGTCGCTGACGACCGCGATTCTCAACCGCGCGCTCCTGCCGGGCCGTGGCAGGGTAGGGGGCCGCGCGCCGCGCGCGAGCGCTGCGCGCGATTCGACCGATGCGAGCGGCGCTGCGCCTGAACTAGCGTGCGCGTCCCTGCGAGCCGGAGATCACCGCGATGGCCTACGAGACGATCCTCGTCGACAAGAGCGAAGGCATTCAGACCATCACGTTCAACCGGCCGGAGCGGCTGAACGCGCTGAACCAGCAGATGCTGGTCGACACGCTCGCGGCGCTCGACGAGGCCGACGCGGACGACGACGTACGCGCGGTGATCGTGACCGGCGCCGGACGCGGCTTTTGCGCGGGCGCGGATCTCGGCGGAGGAGGCGGCACGTTCGATCACAGCGCGCGCGAGGTGCGCGCGGAGCACCGCGACGGCGGCGGCCTGCTCACGCTGCGCATCTTCGAGTGCACGAAGCCGCTGATCGCCGCGATCAACGGCCCCGCGGTCGGCGTCGGCTCGACGATGACGCTCGCGATGGACGTGCGCATCGCGAGCGATCAGGCGCGCTTCGGCTTCGTGTTCGCGCGCCGCGGCATCGTGCCGGAGGCGGCGAGCTCGTGGTTCCTGCCGCGCGTGGTCGGGATCTCGCAGGCGATGGAGTGGGTCGCGAGCGGGCGCGTGTTCTCGGCGCAGGAGGCGCTCGCGGGCCGGCTGGTCTCGCGCGTCGTGCCGCACGCGGAGCTGCTCGCGACCGCGCGCTCGC
>DASTOI010000609.1:0-2845 GCA_035762585.1 Myxococcota bacterium | reverse complement strand
CGGCGACGCCGGCCTGGTCGGCTTCGTGCTCGCGCTCGCGATCTTCGACGGCTTCGCGCGCTTCCAGAAGATGTTCGGGATCAGCGCTGCCGATGCGGCGTCGCCGCCGAGCCGCCGTGCTGGGCGCCGCGTCGTAGCTGCGGGCTCGCTGCGCGTTTCACCGCCGAAGCCGGTCGGCGCGGACGCGATCCAGTCGAGCGCGCTCGCGCATCAGCCCGAAGCGCTCGCCGCGTTCATCAAGCTCTACGGCACGCTCTGGAGCCGCGGCCTGCTCGACCACTCGACCAAGGAGATGGCGCGCATCCGCAGCGCGCGCACCGTCGACTGCGGCTATTGAAAGAGCGCGCGCTTCGCAGGTGCGAAGCAGGAAGGCCTCGCCGAGACGACGATCGACAAGATCCGCGACGACTTCGCCGCGAGCGATCTCGCGCCGCGCCAAAAGGCCGCCCTCGCGTGGACCGACGCGTTCCTCGCCGACGCCGAAGCGCCGCCCACGCTCCAGCGCGAAATGCTCGCGCACTACACGCCGGCGCAGATCGTCGAGCTCGCCGCGGCGAACGCGATCTTCATGGGCTTCAGCAAGATCGCGCTCGCGCTCGGTGACGTGCCCGACGACCTCCCGCTGATGGAGCAGGCGACGCCGCACTGAATCCGCGCGCCGCCTGTGAGCTGGTTCATATCGAGCGCTGATCCGCGCGCCGCACGATCTCGTGCGGAGGACTCGCCATGAAGATGAACAAAGTGCTCCCCGGCTACGGGTACGTCGCGAACTTCCTCGATGCGCCGGTGCGGATCGGAATGATCTACCGCATGGACGACAAGCAGTTCCTGCCGGCGATCCACTTCAACGACGCGGTGCCCGGCGTCGATCTCGGCCGCTTCATCGAGGCGGGCTCGAGGGCCGCGATCAAGTTCTCGCAGGCCAAGGACGTCTCGATCTCGTTCGGCGGCTCGGCGACGACGCAGCTCGGAAAGTCCGAGGTGAAGCTGAGCTTCAAGCGCAGCAAGTCGGTCGCCGGCGTGATCGAAGACGCGGCGGTCGAAGCGCTGCGCTACGAGAACGTGATGCCGCAGCTGCAGGAGATCTGGGCCGAGCGCGGCTACACGAAGTTCCGGCGCGAGTACGTGTTCGTGTACGAGGTGGTGACCGCGGCGTCCGGCACGGTGATCTACTCGGCGGACGCGAAGAACGAGGTCGTGCTCGCGCACTCGCTCGGGCAGGCGGTGACGAAGCTCGCCGATCTCGGCTCGGGGCAGTTCGAGTACGTCTCGAACACGAAGCGCACGCTCGAGATCATCCGGCCGGTCGCGCACAAGCCGCTGTTCAAGGCGTTCTGGCTGCGCTCGAACGGAGAGCCGGAGCTGCTCGGCTAGCAAGCGAAGCGCGCAGCGAGGCGGAGCGGCAAGCGAAGCGCGCAGCGAGGCGGAGTCTTCGGAGCCGAGCGGAGTCGATGCGGTAGGAGCCGAGCGGAGTCGAACAGTGGCCTCCGGGTGCGGTGGACCCTCCGCGTGCGGTGCTCGCGCATCCTGGGTGGGTTTCCCAGGGGATCAGCGCGCCGGCAGGTATCGCAGCGCGCGCATCGCGGCGAGGTGCTGCACGACGCACTCCTCGCTGTCGATGCAGTCCCCGAAGCCGAGCTGGCGCGCTTTGATCGTCGAGACGAGCGGCGGCACCGGGAACGGCGCCGGCGCCGCCCACGTCGCGTCGGCGTACTGCCACGAGAGGCCGATCAGCGCATCCAGATCCGAGATCCGTAATGACTCGCGCTGCGCGACACGTCGCCAGAGCTCGGCGTGCTTCGGCATCTCGCTCGCGAGCCGCAGCGGGCCGAGCGGCGTCTCGCCGCGCGCGAGCGGCATCGCGAAGAAGTCTGCGAGCCGCTCGAACAGCGTGCGCCAGACGACCACGTCGCCGTTCGCGACATTGAGCGCCTCGCGATTCGCGCGCGGCTCGCGCCAGCTCCACTCGATCGCCGCGGCGACGAGGCGCGCGTCGGTGCACTCGGTGAGCAGGTGCGCGTGGCCAGGGTGACGCAACGGCTCGCCCAGCTCGCGCTGTAGCACCGCGTAGGCGCCGAGCGCCGCGACCGGATTCATCGCGCTGCCGAGCGCGACCCCTAACACCACCTGCGGCCGGAAGATCGTCCACGCGAAGCCGCGCTCGCGGGCGCGTGCCTCGAGCAGATCCTGCTGCGCGAAGTAGAAGTTCGCGTGATCGCGCAGCGCGTCGCGCTCGCGCGCGGGCACGCGCATCGCGCGGCCCGTGTGCACGCCGTACGCCTTCGTGCCCTGCAGCAGCGCGACGTGCGCGAGCGGCGCGCCTTCGAGCGCCGCGAGCGTGTTCGCGAGCATCGCCGCGTTCACCGCCACGTGATCCTGGGTGAGCCAGCCGCGCACGAGCTCGGGCTGCTCGTAGAGCGCGGCGTAGACCAGATGCGTCACGTCCCGATGGGCGGAGAGCGCAGCGCGCGTCGCGGCGGCGTCCTGCAGATCGCAGCGCAGCCATTCGACGCGCGCGGCCGCGCTCGCGAGCGACGCCACGAGCGCCGCGTCCGGCGCGCGACGCGCGAGGCCGACGACGCGCACGCCCTCGCGCGTCGCGAGCCGCTCGACGACCGCGCGCCCGACCACGCCGAGCGCGCCCGTCACGAGAGCCTTCGTGTGCGCCATCGCGCCGACGCTACCGCGCGCCGGCGTCCGCATCGCGACGGCTCAGCCGAGCAGCGCGCGCAGGCGCTCCGCCGCGGCCTCGCAGCCGCGCGCGTCGGCCGCGAGCACGAAGCCGGAGAGCAGGTGCCGGCCCTGCGCGAGCGGATGCAGCGATGCATCGAGTGCACGCAGCGGG
>DASTOI010000608.1:0-2044 GCA_035762585.1 Myxococcota bacterium | reverse complement strand
GGAGATGGAGCGGTTGCTCGCCGCGCTCGCGGGGCTCACCACGCATCAGGCGAAGCAGGCGATCGCGTCCGTGATGCTCGAGGACAAACGCCTCGATGCGAGCGACATCGAGAAGCTCGTCGACCACAAGGCGAAGCTGCTCGGGAAGGACGGGCTGCTCGAGTACTACCCGGCCGAGGACAACCCGTACGAGCTCGGGGGCTTCGCGCGGCTCCAGAAGTGGCTCGCTCGCGCGCGCGTCGGGTTCAGCGCCGAGGCTGCGGAGCTGGGCCTCACGCCGCCGCGCGGAATCCTGCTCGCGGGCGTGCAGGGCTGCGGGAAGTCGCTCGCCGCGAAAGCGATCGCGCGACTTTGGCAGATGCCTCTGCTGAAGCTCGACGCCGGGCGTCTCTATGACAAGTATCACGGCGAGAGCGAGAAGAATCTCCGGCGCGCGATCGGAATGGCGGAGGCGATGGCGCCCTGCGTGTTATGGATCGACGAGCTCGAGAAGAGCTTCGCGTCGTTCGGCTCCTCGGAGACGGACAGCGGAACGAGCCAGCGCATTTTCGCGACGCTGCTCACCTGGCTCCAGGAGAAGAAGAAGTCGGTCTTCGTCGTCGCGACCGCGAACGACGTGTTCCGGCTGCCGCCCGAGCTGATGCGTAAGGGACGCTTCGACGAGCTGTTCTTCGTCGACCTCCCGCAGCCCGAGGAGCGCCGCGCGATCTTCGAGATCCACCTGCGCCGCAAGAAGCAGGATCCCGCACGCTTCGATCTCGATGTGCTCGTCGCAGCGAGCGAGGGCATGAGCGGCGCCGAGATCGAGCAAGCGGTCGTCTCGGGCTTGTACCGCGCGCTGCATGAGAAGCGCGCGCTCGGCGACGCGATGCTCGCCGAGGAGCTCGCCGGCACCGTGCCGCTCTCGCGCACGCGCGCCGAGGATCTCACGCGCCTGCGCGAGCTCGCGCGCGGAAGATTCGTGCCGGTGGCGTAGCGGCCGACTGAGGACGGGCGCACACAGCACGCTGAGGGTCCAGCGCACTCGGAGGCCACTGTTCGACTTCGCTCGGCTCCGAAGACTCCGCCTCGCTGCGCGCTTCGCTTGCTAGCTAATCGGGCCGGCGCGCGAGCCACGCGCGCAGCGGCGGCCAGAGCTTCAGCCCGGCCAGCTCGTGCTCGCGCTCCCAGCGCAGCTCGGCGATCTCGACGCCGTCGCAGCGTACGCTCGGCTCGCTCTCGCAGGCGAGCTCGAAGAGCCAGACGTGATCGCGGATGTGGCTGTGCTCGAGCTCGAGATCGCCGAGCGGCGCGAGCGCGTCGCGCGCGACCGCGAGGCCGGTCTCTTCCCACAGCTCGCGCGCGGCCGCCGCGCGCGGATCTTCGCCCCGCGCGATGCGGCCACCCGGCAGGCCCCACCAGCTCTGATAAGTCGAGCGCACGAGCAGCAAGCGGCCGTCGTACCGCACGAACACGCCGGCGCCGCGCACGCGCGGATGGAACGCGCGGTTGTAGAGCGCGATCGCGCGCGCCCCGCGGCGAACGATCCAACGCGCGAGCGGCTGCGGCAGCCAGCGCAGCGGGTTCAGGGGCTCGGAAGGAATGCTGCGACCTCGGTGTCATGGGATGCTGTTTCCACGATTCGACTCCGCTCGGCTCCGCCTCGCTGGGCGCCGCGATGCGCGGCTTGCATTCAGGGTCCGCACTCGACGCGCACGCGCATCGCTCGCGAGCGGTGCTGGATCGACGCGGGAGTGCAGCGCTCGCCGTTGCGCACGACCTGCGCCGTGCTCGCGATCTCCGCCTCTGCGCCGTTCGGCGCCCAGACCGTCGCGCGCACCTCGCGTCGGATCGGCCAGCCACTGCGCGGATCGATGATGTGGCTGAAGCGCTCGCCCGCGATCTCGACGAACTGCCCGAAGCTCGAAGAGATCGAGACGCTGCTGCCGGGCGCGAGCTCGAGGACGCCGCTCTCGGTGGCGACGCGCCACGCCGGCGCATCGAGAGGCGCGCCGATCGCGTGCAGGCTGCTGCCGCCGAAGTTCAGCAACGCGCGCGAGATGCC
>DASTOI010000607.1:0-8981 GCA_035762585.1 Myxococcota bacterium | reverse complement strand
CAGCGGCCTGCGCGTTCCGATGCTCTGCCTCGGCACCATGACCTTCGGTCTGCAGTGCGACCGCGATACCTCGTTCGCGATTCTCGATCGCTCGCTCGAGGGCGGGCTCGATTTTCTCGACACGGCGGACGTCTACCCGCTCGGCGGCAGCGCGGAGACGGTCGGCCGCACCGAGGAGTTGATCGGCGAGTGGATGCAGCTCCGTAACAACCGTGACCGCATCGTGCTCGCGACGAAGTGCCGCGGGCCGATGGGGCGCGGCGCGAACGACGTCGGCCTCTCGCGGCAGCACATCCTGAAGGCCTGCGACGCGAGTCTGCGCCGGCTGCGCACCGATCACATCGACCTCTACCAGACGCACTTCTTCGACCCCGACGTCCCGATCGAGGAGACGCTGCGCGCGCTCGACGACCTCGTGCGCGCGGGCAAGGTCCGCTACGTCGGCTGCTCGAACTATCCGGCCTGGCGGCTCGCGGAAGCCCTAATGGCCGCGCGGCAGCTCGGTGTCGACGGCTACGTCTCGGTGCAGCCGCGATACAACATCTTGTATCGCGAGATCGAGACCGAGCTGCTGCCGCTCTGCAGCGCTCAGGGTCTCGGCGTGCTGGTCTACAACCCGCTCGCAGGCGGCTTCTTGTCCGGCAAGCACAAGCTCGCGCCGGAGCCCGAGGAGCAGGGGCGCTTCACGCTCGGCGCGGCGGGCAAGATGTATCGCCATCGCTACTGGCAGGAGGCGCAGTTCGACGCAGTCGAGCGTCTGAAGAAGGAAGTGGAGGCGCGCGGGCTCGATCTGGTGACGGTGGCCGTCGCGTGGGTGGTCGCGCAGAAGGGCGTCACGTCCGCGATCATCGGCGCGAGCAAGCCCGCACAGCTCGCCGCGTCGCTCGCGGCGGCCGAGCTCGCGCTCGACGAGCCGCTGCGCGCGGTGTGCGACGAAATCTGGTGGGAGCTCCCGCGCCGGCCGGTGCTCGAGGGCTACCGCTAGCGAGCGAAGCGCGCAGCGAGGCGCGGTCTTCGGAGCCGAGCGGAGCTCGAACGGTGGCCTCCGTGTGCTGGGTCGGTCGGCCCGCGCGACTCGGCAGCAGTGCGCTGGCCCGCCGACGGCCAGCGCCGTGCCGAGTTGCGCGCTGGCTGCGAGCGGGCGACCCCGGTCGGCCGATTTCTCCGCCAGAAAGACGCCGCGGCAGCCGCCTGCGCGCTTGACAACGACCCAGCCGACAAGGCTCACTTCGCGCGGCCCGACGCTGAACACGCTCCCGAGGTCCCCATGCCCCGCTTCTCCGCCCCCCTGCGCCGCGCGTTTGCGCTCGCTGCGCTCGCCCTGTCGGTCGCCTTCGCGATCCAGGCCTCGCATCAGCCGGGCGGGCTGCAGAACGCCGGCTTCGAGCAGGGTGCGATCGGCAGCGCGCCGCTCTCGTGGACGGTCGCCGCGGCGGTCGACCGCGCCGTAACAACCGGCGGGGAGGGCTCGGCGCAGTTCCAAATTTATCAGGATCGGCAGATCACGGTGACGCCGTTTCGCGGCGCGCAGATGCTGCGGCTCGGGACGCCGAAGCGGCTCGCCGAATCGCAGCCGCGCGGCTCGAACGCCGTCACCCAGACGTTCCACTCGCTGAACGGAGAGCTCGTGCTCGCGGCGCGCTTCTTCTCGTTCGAGCATCGCGGCAACGACAAGTTCATCCTCTCGGTGGTCGACCCGGCGAGCCCGACCACCCGCTTCCCGGTCAGCGACGCGGTGACCGACGGGCCGTTCACGCTGCCCTTGCCAGGCGTCGCGCCGGCAGTGTGCAGCCTGACGCCCTGCTCGCTGGCCGTGCGAATGAACAAACGCGGCCCGCTGCTCGACAGCGGCTTCCGCCAAATCAAGGTCAGCGGCCTCCCGACCGACGGCCGCGAGCTGGTCGTGCGCTACGAGGTGCTCACCGCCTCCAACACTGCGCACGCGAGCTGGGCGTACTTCGACGACGTGAATCGCGCGCCGGTGGCCCGCATCGCGATCTCGCCGCCGGGCGGCCAGCTCGAAGGCGACTTCGTGTTCTTCGACTGCGGCGCGTCGAGCGATCCCGACGGCGATGCGCTCACGTGCACCTGGGAGCTGAGCGGCGCGACGATCGAGCCGCGCACCGTCACGGGGCCGTACGCGGTCTTCAACTTCCCCGAGAACGATCCGACGCTGCAGGTCACGCTCACCGTGTCGGACGGCAGCTCGGTCGTCGCGACCAGCACGGCGTTCGCGACCAGCGGCGCGCTGAACGTCGCGAACGGCGCGCCGCTCGTGAACGCGCTGAACGCGGAAGTCGAGCAGGGTCGCAGCGTCGAGCTGGTCTGCCGCTACCTCGACTTCGGCGTGATCGATTCGCACTCCGCCACGCTGCAAGTCGCGGGCGAGACGCTTGCGACGACGGCCGTCACCGAGAATCAGCAGGCGTACGCGACCGGCGTCGTGCGCGCGACGTTCGACGCGAGCGACGCGGAGCCGGGCGACCTCGCGGGCTCGTGCAGCGTCGTCGACGACGAAGGCGCGAGCAGCAGCGATGAGTTCGTGGTGCGCGTGCTGGAGCCGACGAGCGGCCGCGGTGAGCCCACCAACAACTCGTCCACGACGGCGCCGGCGCTCGCAGCGGACTGGTCCTATGCGTACTCGCTCGAGACGCCGCAGGACGTCGACGTGTTCGAGCTGCGGATGCCCGACGGGTCGCCGCTCCCGATCGGCGCGGAGCTCGAGCTCTCGCTCACGGCCGGCGCCGATTACGACCTGATCGTGCTCAGCGCGGTGCCCGGTCAGACACCGTTCGGCAGCCAGCCGTTGAAGACCGCGCCGTTCCTCAACAGCCCGTTCTTGAACTCGCCGTTCCTGAACAGCCCCTTCCTGAACAGTCCGTTCTTGAATTCGCCGTTCTTGAACAGCCCGTTCCTGAACTCGCCGTTCTTGAACAGTCCGTTCCTGAACAGCCCATTCCTGAACTCACCGTTCCTGAACAGCCCATTCCTCAATAGTCCGATCGGCCTCGATCAGATTCCGCTCTCGCAGCTCGCCGGCGCGCCCGACCCGAATGCGGTCTCCGGCGCCGACGTGAGCCTCGACGAGCTCGGCTCGTTCAACCTCGCCGGCCTCGAGAACGAGGCGCTGGTCGTGAAGTCGATCTCGGCGCGGCTCGGCAGTGCGACCGAGCAGGCGCTCGTGCGCGTCGGCGGCGAGGAAACGGCGCTCTACGTCGCGGTCGTCGCGCACGACGGCGCGTTCGCGGCGGCGCCGTACGCGCTCTCGGTGCAGGCCTCGCGCCCGCTCGATCGCGTCGCGCTGTTAGGCGTGAACTGCGAGGGAACGCCGCGCGTTCCCGCCGCGCAAGCGACCTCGGCGCTCGAGGTGCTGCACGCCGCCGGCGGCGCGCCGAAGACGATCGGCGTGATCCAGCGCCAGCGCTTCCAGCTCGCGCACGGTCTCGACGACGCCGAGTTCGCGGCCTGGCTCGCGAGCATCGCGCCCGCGCTCGATCATCCCGCGCTCGCGATGCGACTCGTCTCGGTGCCGAGCGTGGACTTCGACGCCGCCGATTCTGCGCCGTGCGACGTGACCGCACAGAACGGCGCCGCCGCAGCGCTGAAAGCGGCGGTCCAAGCGCAGCTCGCGGCGTTCCCGAGCGCGCAGGCGGTCGTGCTGCTCGGCGACCAGAGCATTCTGCCGCACTACGCCGAGCTCGACGGCACCGACGTCGCGAACGAGCGCTTCTATGGCGGCGACGCGCTCGTACGCGAGGACACGCCGCTCGCCGCGACGCTCGCCGGCGGCTTCAACCTGACCGATGCGTACTACACCGCTCCGGGCCTGCCGTTCGGCGGCCGAACGCTCTGGGTCGAGACGCTGCCGGTCGGCCGGCTCGCGAAGGATCCTGCCGGCATCGCGGCCGAGCTCGCGTCGTTCGCCGCGAAGGCCGGAGTGATTACGCCCACGCGCGCGCTCGCCACCGGCTATGACTTCTTCGCCGACGGCACCGCAGCGAATGCGAGCGTGCTCGAGACGCTCGCGCCCACCACGGCGCTGAACGACGCGAGCTGGACCGCGGACGACCTGCGCTGCGAAGCGTTCGGCATCGCGAGCGCGAGCAGCGGGCCGGTCTGCCGCGTGCCCGAGCTGACCGCGATCAACCTGCACGGCACCCACTTCGCCGGCCTCTCCGCGAACGGCTTCGCGACCGGCGACTTCTCGGACTTCGTCGACACCGACGATCTCGCGGGCGGCCAGACGGCGGACACGTTCACGGCGAGCATCGGCTGTCACACCGGCCTCTCGATGCCCGCGGAGTGGTCGATCCCGCAGGCGTTCGGCCTGCGCGTCGATCCGGCGAACGACTGGGCGCAGCAAGCGGGCGTGCAGCTGCGACCGATCAATTACGGGCTCGGCCACAGCGACTTCGCCGACCGCGGCAGCGAGGGGCTCGTGACGCGCGTGCTCGAGCGCGCCGCGGCGGGCGCCACGCTCGGCGAGGCGCTCGTCGGCGCGAAGGCGGCCTACCTGTTAGGGCTGCGCCAGGTCGACGTGTACGACGAAGATTCGGTGATCTCGCTCGCGCTGCACGGGCTCCCGCAGTGGCGCATCTCGGAGGGCGTGCCACCCGCGCCGCCTCCTCCCCCGTCGGGAACGCCGTTCGGGACGCTGCAGCTCGCCGTGATCGAGAACGGCGCGACGACCACGATTGCGAGCGCGCTCGCGACGCAGAGCTCGCCGAAGGGCGCGTATCTCACCGCGGACGGCGGCGCCGATGCGCCGCATGCGCGCGCGACGCAGCCGACGCTCGCGGTGTTCGAGGAGCGCTCCGCGACCGGCACGCGCGTTCACGACGTCGCGCTGCGCGGCGGCACGTTCACGGTGCTGCCGGGCTTCGACCCCGTGCTCGCGACCTTCACGCAGGAGTGGCTGCAGGATCAGCCCGAGCCGAAGGCGTGCGTCGAGGCGACCTCGCCGACGCAGCTCGGCACGGTCAACACGCTCGACCTCGGCGGCCAGACGCTGCAGACGCTGCTGTTCACGGCCGGGCAGTTCGAGTGCACGCTCCCGCTCGAGCAGCAGGGCAGCGCCGACGTGGTCGGCAACGAGCGCGTCTGGACGAGCGCGACGATCGAGGCGCTGCATCCGACGAGCGCGGCGCTGGACGGCGATTTCACACCGCCGACCGTGACGCAGCAGGATGTGAGCGCAGACCCCGAGAGCGGCGACGTCACGGTCACCCTCGATGCGAGCGACGCGAACGGCCTTCGGGAGGTGATCGCGCTCGTGTTCGAGGACACGGACGGACTTCCCGGCGGCGCGGGCAGCGCGGTCTCCTACACGACCGGCGCGATCGCCGGCGCGCCCGGCCCGCACACGCTCGTGCTGCCCGGCGCGCTCGGCAAGCTGATCTCGCTGCAGTACATCGACGGCGCCGGCAACTTGTTACTGAAGAGCTTCAAGGGCAAGCTGTTCGAGGCAGTCCCGGTCGAGATTCAGACCAGCATCTTCTCGATTGCGGGCAGCACCACGATCGTGGTCACGATCGGGAGCTTCGACGCGCTCGGCGCGCCCGTGCTCACCGTCGACTTCGGGGACGGCACGAGCGCGAGCCACCCGCTCGTCGACGCGAACGGCGATCCGACCGCGATCGTGCAGCTCCAGCCCGACGGCTCGGCGATCGCCAGAGTCACGCACGACTACTCCGGTGCGACCGCCGCTGCGTTCACCGTGGTCGCGACCGTGAGCGCCGACGGAGCAGGCGGAAGCGACAGCGCGGTGCTCACGAGCTGCGCCGACGCGATCGGCGACTTCGCCGATCCGAGCGGCGACATCGTGCAGTGCTCGTTCGCCTCACAGGGGACGCACGTCACCTTCGGACTGTTCGTCCGCGGCGCGATCTCGAATCAGTTCCAGTACCGCGTCGACCTGCCGCATTTCTCGGTCGGCCAGCTCAAGTACAACAACGGCAATGCGCAGGGGCCGGCGGCCGCACAGCTCGTCGTGACGCCGAGCGGAACGAACGGCCTGCTCTTCGACTTCGAGGCCGGGCCGTTCGGCTGGAACGGCATCGCGCCGCTCGCGATCGAAGGCATCACGCAGTCCGGCATACCGGGTGCGCCGGGTGTGGGCTTCGCCGACACGACGGGAGTGCTCTTCTTCACTCCGTGAGGCGCGCACGAAGTCCGAGCCGCGTGCCGCAGTGCACGGCGCCGCAAGTGCGCTTGCGTATCTTGCGCGCCGTGCGCGAGCTGCCGAGCGGAACCGTCACGCTGCTTCTGACGGACATCGAGGGGTCGACGCGCCTCTTGCATCGGCTCGGCGATCACTACGCCGAGACGCTCGCCGACCATCGCCGGCTCCTGCGCGCGGCGTTCGAACGCAACGACGGCGCCGAGGTCGACACGCAGGGCGACGCGTTCTTCGTCGCGTTTCCGGACGCGCTCGGCTGCGTGCGCGCGGCGATCGAATCGCAGCGCGCGCTCGCGGCGCACCCGTGGCGGGACGGCGGCGCGGTGCGCGTGCGCATGGGCATCCACACCGGCGAGCCGTCGCGCACCGCCGACGGCTACGTCGGCATGGACGTGCACGCGACCGCGCGCATCTGCTCGGCGGGGCACGGCGGCCAGATCCTGCTCTCCGGGCGCACCGCCGCGTTGGTGGCCGACGCGCTCGCGACGGCCGGACATCCGCTGCGCGATCTCGGCGAGCACCAGCTGAAGGACATCGCCGCGCCGCAGCGCCTGCATCAAGTCGTGATTCCCGAGCTGCCGTCCGACTTCCCGCCGCTGCGCACGCAGGCGACTCGCCCCAACAACTTGCCTTCTGCCCCGACGCCGTTCATCGGGCGCGCGCACGAGGTCGCCGCGGTGCGCGATCTCGTGCTGCGTCACGGCGTGCGCGTCGTGACGCTGACCGGCCCGGGCGGCACCGGGAAGAGCCGCCTCGCGCTGCGCGCCGCGAGCGAGCTGCTGCACCGCTTCACGGATGGCGTCTTCTACGCGCAGCTCGGCACGCTGCGCAGCGCGCGGCTCGTGCCGTCGGCGATCGCGAAGTCGCTCGGCGTGCGCGAGAAGCGCGGCGCGACGCTCGTCGAGGCGATCGCCGAGCATCTGCGGGAGAAGGATCTGCTGCTCGTGCTCGACGACTTCGAGCGCGTGCGCGCCGGCGCGCGCGAGGTCGCGGAGCTGCTGCGCGCCTGCCCGCGTCTCAAAGTGCTCGCGACGAGCCGTGAGCCGCTGCGGCTGACCGCCGAGCACGAGCTGCCGGTGGCGCCGCTCGGCCTCCCCGAGCGCGGCGGCAAAGCGCGCTTTGCGGACATCGCGGGCAGCGAGGCGGTGCGCCTGTTCGTGGACCGCGCGGAGGCGGTGCGCGCGGGCTTCGCACTGACGCCCGAGAACGCGCCCGCGGTGGCCGAGATCTGCCGGCGCCTCGACGGCTTGCCGCTCGCGATCGAGCTCGCCGCGGCGCGCTCGCGCACGCACGCGCCGAGCCAGCTGCTGACCGCGCTCGCGAGCCGGCTCAGCATTCTCACGGACGGCCCGGTCGATCTGCCCGAGCGCCAGCAGACGCTGCGCGACGCGATCGCGTGGAGCTACGACCTGCTCGAGCCCGCCGAGAAGACACTGTTCAACCGCCTCGGCGTCTTCGTCGGCGGCTGCACGCACGCCGCCGCGCGCGAGGTGTGCGATCCGAGCGGCGAGCTCGCGCTCGAGACGTCGCTCGCGAGCCTCGCCGCGAAGAGCTTGATCAGCCGCGGCTTCGCGGGCGGCGAGGGTCCTAACAAGGTCGTGCGTGGCGAGGACGAGGGCGACGCCGTGCGCTTCGTGATGCTCGACACGCTGCGCGAGTACGCGAACGAGCGGCTCGACGCCGCGGCGGAGGGGAGCGCGCTCCGCGAGCGGCACCGCGCGTGGTGCCTCGCGCTCGCGGAGCGCGCGGAGCCGCAGCTGCGCGGACACGACGGCAGCGCGTGGCTCGAGCGTCTCGAGCGCGAGCACGACAACCTGCGCGCCGCGATCGGCGGCGCGCTCGACGCGGGGGCCGCCGAGCCGGCGCTGCGCCTCGGCGGCGCGCTCTGGTTCTACTGGTATCAGCACGGGTACTGGAGCGAGGGCCGCGATTGGCTCGAGCGCGCTCTCGAGCGCGGCGCCGAGGCCGCGCCGCGGCTGCGCGCGCAGGCGCTCTACGGCATCGCGGACCTCGCGCGGCACCAGGACCAAACCGAGGAAGCGCTCGCGGCGTGCGAGGAGGCGCTCGCGCTCCACCGCGACGACGCAGACGCCGCGGGCGAAGCGCGCGCGCTCGCACAGCTCGGCTACATCCATCAGGTGCGCGGCGATTCCGCCGAGGCGCGCCGCGCGCTCGAAGAGAGCCTCGCGGTGTTTCGCCAGCTGGGAGATTCGGAGCGGATTTCGTTCACGCTGGTCGGGCTCGGCGCACTCGCGCACCTCGCCGGCGATCTCGACGGCGCGCGCGCCCACTACGAGGAGAGCCTCGAGCTCGGGCGCAAGCTCGGCGACGCGAACGCGACCGCGACCGCGCTCGTGAACCTCGGCGAGGTGGTGCAGCTGCAGGGCGACGGCGCGCGCGCGGCGGCGTTCTACGGCGAGAGCCTCGCGCTCTATGCGCAGCTCGGTCACCGCGTCGCGATCGCCTACTGCCTGGAGCAGATCGGCGGCCTCGATCTGCAAGCGGGGCGCAGCGACCGCGCCGCGCTGCTGCTCGGCGCCGCGGCCCTGCTGCGCAGCGAGATCGGCGCGCCCATCCAGAGCTTCAACCGCGAGCGCTACGAAGCCGACCTCGCGAGCCTGCGCGCCGCGCTCGGCGATCGTTTCGACGCGCTCTGGACCGAAGGCGGCACCCTCGCCCGCAGCGACGTCGTCAAGCTCGCCCTCGGCTAGCGAAGCGCTCGCAAGTCACCAAGCCGGGGACGTTCATACTTACCGGTGACTCGAGTGCCAGACTTCGCGAGGGGGCGAGTGCAAGCCGGCCT